>NZ_JBFTZL010000248.1:0-4201 GCF_056406825.1 Arthrobacter sp. P1_A5
TTGATGCCCTTCGGCCAAGTGCCTTTCAACCAGTTGCCCGCCGGCGGGCACGCCGGCCAGCCAGGAGCACCGCTGCAGGCCCCGCACGGGACCACGATCGTGGCGATGACCTACGCCGGGGGAGTGCTGATGGCCGGGGACCGCCGCGCCACCATGGGCAACGTGATCGCGAGCCGGCACATCGAGAAGGTCTTTCCCGCCGACCAGTATTCAGTGCTGGGCATTGCCGGGACCGCCGGCATCGCCCTGGACATCACCAGGCTGTTCCAGGTTGAACTCGAGCACTACGAGAAGATCGAGGGCACCCTCCTGAGCCTGGACGGGAAAGCGAACCGGCTCGGCGCCATGGTCCGCGGCAACCTGCCCATGGCCATGCAGGGCCTCGCCGTCGTGCCCCTGTTCGCGGGATTCGACCGGCCCGCAGGTTTCGGCCGGCTCTTCTCCTACGACGTCACGGGCGGCCGCTACGAGGAACAGGAGCACCACGCGGTGGGATCCGGTTCGATGTTCGCCCGCGGCGCGCTGAAGAAGCTCTGGCGTCCCGGCCTCTCGGAGCAGGACGCCGTGGCGGTCGCCGTCGAGGCCCTGTACGACGCCGCCGACGACGACTCCGCCACAGGAGGGCCGGACCCCGTCCGGCAGCTATGGCCGGTGGTGTACATCGTGAACCGGACAGGCGCCTTCCGGGTCCCGGACCGCGACCTTGCCGCCGTGGCCGGCCGCGTCATCGAATCCCGCACAGTCGCCCAGCGGGAGGCCTGAGATGACCCAGCAGTTCTATGTATCTCCCGAACAGCTGATGAAGGACCGTGCGGATTTCGCACGGAAGGGCATCGCCCGTGGACGTTCGGTGGTGGTCATCAGTTGCCGGGACGGGATTGCCCTCGTGGCGGAGAACGCGTCCCCGTCGCTGCACAAGATCGGCGAGATCTACGACAGGATCGCGTTCGCGGCCGTCGGGAAGTACAACGAGTTTGAGAGCCTGCGGCAAGCCGGGGTGCGGTATGCCGATGTCCGGGGCTATTCCTACGACCGCGAGGACGTCACAGCCCGCGGCCTCGCCAGCGTGTATGCACAGAGCCTCGGCGCGGTGTTTACGGCCGAACAGAAACCCTTCGAGGTCGAACTGGCCGTGGCCGAAGTCGGCCAGGCGCAGGAGGCGGACCATCTGTACCGGCTGACCTTTGACGGGTCCATCGCCGACGAGCACGGCTTTATTGTGATGGGTGGCCAGGCGGACAAGGTCTCCGAGGCTGTCGCGGCGGGCTGGCAGGGCGAACTCGACTTCGCGGGCGCCATCCGGCTGGCCCTCGCCGGGCTCGTGGCGGACAAGGAAACCACGACCCTGCCCGTATCCGCACTTGAAGTTGCGGTACTGGACCGGGCATCGGAAAGCGGCCGCGGCACCCGCCGGGCGTTCCGCCGGCTCGAGGACCCGGACATCGTGGCATTGCTGGCTGAGGAGAAGTGAGATGGACAAGCGCATATTCGGCATCGAAACCGAATTCGGAATTTCCTATTCAAGCCCGGAGTCCCGGCCGCTGGCACCGGAGGAAGTAGCCCGCTACCTCTTCCGCAAGGTGGTCAGCTGGGGACGGTCCTCCAACGTCTTCCTGACCAACGGCTCGCGCCTTTACCTGGACGTCGGGTCGCACCCGGAATACGCCACCGCCGAGTGCGACGACCTCGCCCAGCTGATAGCCCATGACCGTGCCGGGGAGCTGATCCTGTGCGACCTCGTGGACGAAGCCCAGGAACGGCTGGCGGCGGAGGGATTCAACGGCACCGTATACCTGTTCAAGAACAACACGGACTCGGCCGGGAACTCCTACGGCAGCCACGAAAACTACCTCATCCCGCGGCGCGGCGAATTTTCCCGGCTCGCGGAAATCCTCATCCCGTTCCTCGTGACCCGCCAGTTGATCGCCGGGGCCGGCAAGATCCTCAAGACCCCGCACGGGGCGACCTTCGCGTTCTCCCAGCGGGCCGACCACATCTGGGAAGGCGTCTCCTCCGCCACCACCCGCTCCAGGCCCATCATCAACACCCGGGACGAGCCGCACGCGGACGCCGAGTTCTACCGGCGCCTGCACGTGATCGTGGGCGACTCCAACATGTCCGAAACGACGGCGCTGCTCAAGATCGGCACGGTGGACCTGATCCTGCGGATGATCGAGGCCGGGGTGATCATGCGCGACATGCGGATGGAGAACCCGATCCGCAGCATCCGGGAAATCTCCCACGACCTCAGCGGCCGGGCGCTGGTCCGGCTCGCCAACGGCCGGCAGCTCACGGCTCTGGAAATCCAGCGCGAATACCTGGGCAAGGTGACCGCGTTCGTGGCCGAACACGGCGCGCACAACCCCCACGTGCCGCTGATCCTGGACCTCTGGGAGCGCACGCTGGACGCCATCGAAAGCGGCGACACGAGCACGATCGATACCGAAGTGGACTGGGCCATCAAGAAGAAGCTCATGGACAACTACCGGGTACGGCACGGGCTGGGCCTTGACGCTCCGAGGATTGCGCAGCTGGACCTGACCTACCACGACATTTCCCGTGGCCGCGGCCTCTTCTACCTGCTCCAGGCCCGCGGGGCCGTGCGCCGGGTGGTGGACGACACCGCGGTCAAGGACGCGGTGGATGCCCCGCCGCAGACCACGCGCGCCAAACTCCGCGGCGACTTCGTCCGGCGCGCCCAGGAACTCGGCCGCGACTACACCGTGGACTGGGTCCATCTGAAGCTGAACGACCGCGCCCACCAGACCATTCTGTGCAAGGATCCCTTCCGGAGCGTGGACGAACGGGTGGATGCGCTGCTGGACTCGATGGGCTGATACCCAGCTTCGCACGTTATTCTGGGGTAGGGCCGCCCTGCGGCCGCCGCTTTCTTTGCCACGGGAAACCGAACGGCATTGAGTCCACCCTGCCTCGACGAAAGTTTCCAATTGCGCCGACTACTAGCAATTCTTCTTCCCGGACTGCTGCTGCTGACCGCCTGCGGCGGCAGCGAAGCRCCTCCGGCTCCGGAACCCACCAGCCAGTCCGCGGGTGAGACCGCCAAGCTGGACTCGGTCAAATTGACTGAGAACGGTGACAAGAAGGCCCCAGGCGTCGACTTCACCAAGCCGCTCGACGTCAAGGAACCCACCGTCAAGGTGGTCACCGAGGGCGGTGGCGAGCGGGTCAAGGCCAACCAGATCGCCAACATTTCGATCGTGGCCTTCAACGGCACCGACGGTTCCACCCTCGAAGACACGTTCCCGAACGATCCCGAGCCGCTGGAGCTAAACGACGAGCTCAAGGGCAGCAGCCCCGTCATCTACAACGCGTTCGTGGGCGCCAAGATCGGCTCGCACCTCGCCCTCGCCGTTCCCGGCCAGGCCGCAGCCGAGGGTACCGCGGCCAAGCCGACCCAGCTCCTGATCGTCAAGGTGCTCTCCGCCAAGGACGCTCCGCCGGTCCTGGACAAGCCTGAGGGCGACGCCGTCACCCCGCCGGCCGGACTGCCGACCGTGAAGGAAAACGACAAGGGCGTCCCGGAGATCTCCGTCGCCGGCGTCAAGGCGCCGACCGCGTTGGTCTCCCAGGACCTCATCACCGGCAAGGGCCAGGCCCTCAAGGAGACCGACACCATTACCGTGAACTACGTGGGCGTCGCCCTCGCCACCGGCAAGGTCTTCGACTCCAGCTTCGACAGTGGCAAGAAGGCCACCTTCCCGTTGACCGGCGTCATCAAGGGCTGGACCCAGGGCCTGACCGGCAAGACGGTCGGCTCCCGTGTCCTTCTGGTCGTCCCGAAGGACCTCGCCTACGGGGATCAGGGCCAGGGCGACGCGAAGGGCGACCTCGTCTTCGTCGTCGATATCCTCGGCGTCAAGTAACCCACCGCTACAACTGCAACCACTACACGTCACCTCAAAGGAGCAACCATGTCATTTGGACAGCGCAACCTCGACCGCGAGAAGCCGGAAATTGACTTCCCCGTAGGAGACGTCCCCACCGAACTGGTCATCACCGACCTGATCGAAGGGGACGGCGCCGAGGCCAAAGCCGGCGACACCGTTTCCACCCACTACGTGGGCGTCGCCTGGTCCACCGGTGAAGAATTCGACGCTTCCTGGGGCCGCGGCGCGCCGCTGGACTTCCGGGTCGGCGTCGGCCAGGTCATCCAGGGCTGGGACCAGGGCCTGCTGGGCAT
>NZ_JBFTZL010000249.1:0-4190 GCF_056406825.1 Arthrobacter sp. P1_A5
GACTCTTGTCAGTCACGTGGAGCTTCGCTTCCGTAGGCTTCTGCGCTGCCCGGCCTGCGCCCGGCTGCGCAACTTATCTGGCTCTGAGCCTACCGTCCGAGGATTGGGCTCAGCGAGGTGCCACCCCGTCAGTTGGCGTATTGGGCCCAAGGGATGTTCCAGTCCCCGAAGCCGTCATCGAAGTTGGCGTACTCCCCCTCGGTGTTCACCACCTGGACGACGTCGCCGGTGGTCATGTTGTCGAACACCCACTTCGCGCCGTCCGGGCCCAGGCCGATACAGCCATGGGAGAGGTTCGTCTTGCCGATGTAGGGCATCGCGGACTCCGTGGCCTGGTGGATGAATTCCCCGCTGGGCGTCAGGCGCGTGGCGTAGTTGACGTCCAGCTGGCCGTAGTAGGCCGGGTCCCCCGGTTTGAGCCCGATCGTGGAGGCATCCATGTGCTCCACACGGTGCTTCTCCATGAACACGAGGAAGCCCCGTGCCGACGGGAACCGGGTGTCGCCCATGGTCGCCGGCCAGTGGCCGGCCGGCTTGTCGTTGATGCTGACGGAGAACGTATGGGCCTTGGCGTCGGCGACGGCCACCTTCTTGTCCCCGATGTGGACCGTTACCGTCTTGTTGAAGTTGCCGACCTGCCCGTTGCCGAGCTCAACGCCGAACAGCTTCATGTCCATGGTGATGGTGCTGTTCGCGGCCCAGAAGGCCTCCGGCCGGTACCTGACAGTGTTGTTGTTGAACCAGTGGAAATCACCCACCTGGCCGGACGTCGAGGTGATTTTGATGGCCTTTTCGACGGCGGTCCGGTTCAGGACAGGCTCGCTGAAGGTGATCTGCAGGGGCTGGGCCACACCCACCTTCATCCCGTCCAAGGGGTATATGGCGGCGTCAGCCTCGTTGGCGGTCGAGACGGTGGTGAACGCGCGCGTGCTGTGTGTCTCGCGTCCCGCGTCGTCCACCACGGAGTACGTGAAGTTATACCGCGTGTTGAACGTCAGGTTGCCGGAGGACGTCCAGGTGGACCCGTCCGTGCCCAGGGTGCCGTCAACGGTGTCGCCGTCATCGCTCGTCAGGGCCACGCGGTCAATCCGGCCGTTCGTGACCTTGAGGGAAACCGGCGCCGCAGGGTTGACCTGCTTGGCGCCGTCGGCGGGCGAGACGGCCAGTTCAGCGGGGGCGACCACCGGGACGGCGAGTCCCGGCGTCGTCCGGGCCGGGGATCCGGCCTCGGAGGAAATCCCGGACTGGGCCAGCCCCGGAGCCGCCGCGGCGAAGGCTCCGCCGCCGGCTGCCAGGGCACAGAGCACCCCCAGCAGGGCGATCTTTCGGCCGGTACTCCAGGTTTTCAGGGCCATCACAGGACCCGGGCGTTTCCACACGTCATCCTGCCAGCATAAGCGAATTACCTTGGAACCCCGGCCCGATTCGACCACGATCCGGTTACAAAAGCGCCCCCAAAACGGTCACAGCAAAGGGCCCCGGACCTTCGTCCGGGGCCCTTTGGGAGGGTTCCTAGTAGCGGTAGTGGCCGGGCTTGTACGGTCCGGCTACGTCGACGTCCAGGTACTCGGCCTGTTCCTTGGACAGCTCGGTCAGCTCCACATCGAGGGCACCCAGGTGCAGGCGGGCGACCTTTTCGTCCAGGATCTTGGGCAGGACGTACACCTGGTTCTCGTATTCCCGCTCGCCCTCGGGCTGGCCGGCCTTCGTGAACAGTTCAATCTGGGCGATCGTCTGGTTGGCGAAAGAGTTGCTCATGACGAACGAGGGGTGTCCGGTGGCGTTGCCGAGGTTCAGCAGGCGGCCTTCGGACAGGACGATGATGGAGCGGCCGCCCTTGCCCGTGGCCGGGTCAGTTTCGAAGACCCACTCGTGCACCTGGGGCTTGATCTCGACCTTCTTGATGCCGGGGACCCGCGCCAGCCCGGCCATGTCGATCTCGTTGTCGAAGTGCCCGATGTTGCCCACGATGGCCTTGTCACGCATCTCGGCCATGTGCTTGGCCATGATGACGTCCTTGTTGCCCGTGGTGGTGATGAAGATGTGGCCTTCGCTGAGCACGGATTCCAGCTTGGCGACCTGGTAGCCGTCCATGGCCGCCTGGAGCGCGCAGATCGGGTCGATCTCCGTGACGATCACGCGCGAACCCTGGCCGCGGAAGGCCTCCGCTGCGCCCTTGCCGACGTCGCCGTATCCGCAGACGACGGCGACCTTGCCGCCCATCAGGACATCGGTGGCGCGGTTGATGCCGTCCGGCAGGGAGTGGCGGATGCCGTACTTGTTGTCGAACTTGCTCTTGGTGACAGAGTCGTTGACGTTGATCGCCGGGAAGAGCAGCTTGCCCTGCTCCGCCAGCTGGTACAGGCGGTGCACGCCCGTGGTGGTCTCCTCGGTGACGCCGAGCAGGAGGGCGCCGATGCGGGTCCATTTCTGCGGGTCGGCCTCGAGGGATGCGCGCAGCACGTCGAGGAACACCCGGCCTTCCTCGGACTCGTCCTCGGCGGCGGCTGGGACAGCGCCGGCGGCCTCGAACTCGACACCCTTGTGCACCAGCATGGTGGCGTCGCCGCCGTCGTCCAGGATCATGTTCGGGCCCAGCCCAGGGTTGGCGTCGGCGCCCGGCCAGGTGAGGATCTGCTGGGCGGTCCACCAGTATTCCTCCAGCGTCTCGCCCTTCCAGGCGAAGACGGGGACGCCCTGGGGGTCCTCGACGGTTCCGTTGCCAACCACCACTGCGGCGGCGGCTTCGTCCTGGGTGGAGAAGATGTTGCAGGAGGCCCAGCGGACTTCGGCGCCGAGGGCGGTAAGGGTCTCGATCAGCACCGCGGTCTGGACGGTCATGTGCAGGGATCCGGCGATCCGGGCGCCCTTGAGCGGCTGGCTGGCGCCGAACTCCTCGCGCAGGGACATGAGTCCGGGCATCTCGTGCTCGGCGAGGCGGATCTGGTGGCGGCCCGCCTCGGCCAGGGAAATGTCCGCAATCTTGTAATCGAAAGTCATCTGAGTCCTTTGTTGTGGCCGGTGGCATCGCGTGTCTGGAGCTGGGCGATTCTGGATTGGAGCAGGATCTAAGCAGTCATTCGGTGCCGCGGGCCTCCCCGATGGGTGCCCGGCGGCGTTTTGGGGCGGCTATTCCGCGGCGTGGCGCGGGGCGGCGTCGTGCAGCTTCGCGTCGTGCTGGTCAGCGGGGGCCGCCGCTGCGGCGGGCAGCAGTTCCGGCGGCAGCAGCAGCGGGATGCCGTCCTCGATTTTGTACCGCAGCTTGTTCCCGGCGCCATCTGCCGTGACGGTGACGAGCTCGTCGCCTTCCTGCACCAGGCTGGAGCCGGTGACGGGGCATCGCAGGACAGACAACAGTTCGGAACTGAGCTTGGGCATGGTGAACGCTCCCTGATGGGCGCCGCAACAGGGCGCCGGTGGCTGAGTGGCTGACGGCTTTTTGCAGTTTCCACCCTACCGCCAGTTGGAGCCTTAGGAAGGTTCGCGCAGGACGCGCAGATGTCCGCGCCGGGCGCCCTCGGCCGGGGCCGGTGCCTCCAGCGCCGGGTGCAGCGTGCGCTGCCCCTTCGCCGTCTCCCCCGCAGCCGGACGTGAGGCCGCCTCGCGGACCGCGTTGGCGAGGGCCAGGAGGTCGTCGGGGCCGGGACCGGCCGGAGTTGCGGGCATCGCCAGCCGCATGACTTCCCAGCCGCGCGGCACGGTCAGCGAATCGGCGTGCTGTTCGCACAAGTCGTAGCAGTGCGGTTCGGCGTACGTCGCCAGCGGACCCAGAACGGCCGTGGAGTCGGCGTAAACGTACGTCAAAGTGGCCACCGCAGAATTGCGGCAGGCAGACCTAGAACAAATACGAATTGCACCCACGACATCACAGACTACTCCCCCTCGGACCGGGCGCTGCGCATTGAAACGTCTGTCGTTGTGCCGCGGCGCGGCAGTGGTTGTGCCGCGGCGCGGCAGTGGTTGTGCCGCGGCGGGGCCGGGGCTGCGCGGCGGCGGATCGCCGTCGGGGCTGTATCGCGTATTTCATTGCGCGGGTTTAGAGTCAAGATATGCAGTCATCGCACCACGATTCGGGTTTCACGGTCCGGTTGGCTGACCCCGACGCCGGACGTACAGGCGCCGGTTCCGGCCCCGCCGGCGCGCCTCTGGCCGGGTCGCCTGCCGCCGTCCAGGGAAAGACCTTCCGGCAG
>NZ_JBFTZL010000250.1:0-4164 GCF_056406825.1 Arthrobacter sp. P1_A5
CGGCACCGTGGTCGCCGTCCCCGTCGTCGTCCCCTGGCAGGCTCTGCGGTCCGCCGCCGTCGCCGTCGCCGCTACCGGGCGCGTCTGGGGAACCGGGTCCGGCGGCCGCCTGGCTTCCGGCTGCGGCTGAGCGCGTGAAGTTCGCAGAGCCCCACATGAGGTCGTGGCCAACTGACTCCGCGTCAATTTCGGCGACGTGGTAGACCCTGCCGTCCTTCTCCCAGCTCCGCATCTTCAGCCTGCCTACCACGATGACCCGCTGGCCCTTCTTGATGCTGCAGCCAATGTTGCCGGCCAGTTGCCGGTATCCCTGGACGGTGAACCAGTTGGTGTTGCCATCCACCCAGGTGCTGGAGCCGCGGTCGTAGCGGCGCTCGGTGGCGCCGAACCGGAAGGACGCCGTGGCCACGCCACCGGGTGTGGTCGAGCTTCTGATCTCCGAGGCGACGAAGCCACGGACCGTAATGTTGTCGCTCATTCTCATGTCCTGTCTCGAATTGTCGTGCCCTGCCGGGCAGTTCCAGCATCCCGCCGTGGACCGTGGCCGGGGAGGACCCGGCTGTGCCATGTGGATAACCGGCTGCCGGCAACGGTGTGGGGACCGTGTTGGGGAGAAGTCAGGGCCRGCAGGACCGGCCACCTGCCGGGCGTTGACCTCCACCGGCCGTCAGGCACTGTAAACTTTTTGAGGCGTCACCGGCAGCAGCCGGTGGGAGCCAGCGCGCCCCAGTAGCTCAGGGGATAGAGCAGCGGCCTTCTAATCCGCCGGTCGGGGGTTCGATTCCCTCCTGGGGCACAAGAGAGCGGCTCTGACCTGCGACAACGCACGGTCAGGGCCGCTTCCAATGTCAACTCCTATTTCAACCAGACCATCAGATCCACTTGTTGTGTTTGAACGTCAGGAACAGGATCCCGCCCATGCCGAGCATGAGCGCGAGTGCCATCGGATAGCCGAAGATCCAGTCGAGCTCGGGCATGTCGCGGAAGTTCATGCCGTAAATCGAGGCGATCAACGTCGGCGCAAACAAGATGGCAGCCCACGACGAGATCCGCTTGACCTGCTCGTTCTGGGCGAAGCTCGACTCCGTCAGGAGCCGCATTTCGTCGTTCTGCCGCTGGGCAACGAGGGCCGCGTTGACGGCCAGCGCGTTCTGCAGCAACGCCCGGAAGGCAGACACCCGCTCCCCCAGCCTGATGGCGTGGTCCAGGACGTCGCGGAAATGATCCTGCAGTTCGGGATCCGGCACGCCGTCCGGTCCGCCGCCCATGAGGCTCTGCAAGATTCCGGCCAGCGGGGCCGTGGCACGCTGAAACGTGATGACCTGGCGGGAGAGTTCATAGATCCTGCGCGATACGCCGGGGTCGGCAGCGAACAGGTCGTCTTCGATTTCATCGATATCGTTTTCCAGCCCTGCCGCCACGGGCTCGTACTCGTCCACCACCTGGTCCAGGATCGCGTACAACACCGCATCCGGTCCGAGCGCCAGGAACTCCGGCTCGGACTCCATCCGCCGGCGCACCCGGGCCAGGTCGGGAGACTCCGCCCGGCGGACAGTCACTACAAAGTCCGGTCCGGAAAACACATGGATCTCGCCGAACTCGACCTTTTCCACGTCGTCCAGGTACCGCGCGGGCCGCAGCACCAAGAACAACGTCTCGCCATAGTGTTCCAGCTTGGCCCGCTGGTGGCCGGCGAGCGCGTCCTCTACGGCCAGGTGGCTCAGGTCAAATTCCTCGGCCACGGAGCGCAGTTCCTGGGCTTCGGGCCGGTAGAGCCCGATCCAGGCCATGCCCTGGCGCTGCCGCAGCAGAAAGTATGTCTCCTCGAGTCCTTCCGGGTCGGCGGTCCGGTGACCGTCCACATAGACGGCGTTGTCAATAATCGTCACGGCCGCGCCTCCTCTTCAAGGCATTCGCTTTGCTGTGACGTTATACCGTCCCCGGGCCGGTGCCAACAGCCTGCACTGCCCCGCGGACGCCGCTGGTTTCCGGGAAGGACCCCGGAAAGAATGCCCGGGAGAACGACGCCGACGGCGGCCGCCAGGGACCGCCAAAGCACGGTTGCTGGCGTGGGACGGAGCGCCCGAACCGTGCACACCCTATGCCCTGAGCCCCGCCAGCCCTCAGCACGCTTAGTATTGAATGGACTGGCAGGCTGGCAGGGATAGCCTGTGCGCCCTGCCCGCAATCGAAAGGTACGGCCGCCATGACCGAGACACCCCGCAGATTCGACCCCACCAATCCAGACGACGCCCCCACCTCCCCGTACGCGGGGTCCGGTGACGCCACACCCGCGCCCGCGTCCGCGCCCGCCGAGCAGAGCCCCGGCATGGATGTGGCCGCGACCAGCACGGATGTGGCCGCCACGACGGCGGGGCGCGCCGAAACCACCCAGCCCGAGGAACCCACGGCTCAGGCTCCCGCGCCGGCGCCCGCTCCGGACACGCGCCAGGTCACCCGAGCGGGAATGGTCTGGGCCGCGGTTGCCTGCGCGCTCGTGGTGCTGATCCTGCTGATCGCTTTCATCCTGCAGAACCAGGAATACGTGCAGGTGAAGTTCTTTGGCCTCGAAGGCTCGGTCCCGCTCGGCATCGCCTTGTTCATCGCGGCCGTCGGCGGCGGCGTCCTGGTCGCCATCGCCGGAGCCGCCCGCATCATCCAGCTCCGGCTCGCCGCGCACCGCGTCCGCCGCCAGGCCAGCCCGGGCACGCGCACGCGCTGACGCTGAAGCCGCCAGGCGCTACCCTCTTTCCATGCGCGACGCAGAACCCCGGGCCCAGGCAGCCATCACCACCGCCGCGGCGGACTGGCCCGACGTCGAGCGACTCTTTGGCGTCCGCGGCGAACCCTCACGATGCTGGTGCCGGTTCTTTGCCTTGACCGGCCCGCAGTGGTCCGCGTCCACCCCGGAGGAGCGGAAGAACCAGTTGCGGGACAAGTTCGACGGCGGCCAGCCGGCGCCCGGGGTCCTGGCCTTCCGCGACGGGAATCCGGTGGGCTGGTGCGCCGTCGAGCCCCGCGGGTGCTACCCAAGGATCCTACGCTCGAACGTGCTGGCGTCTGCCCCCGACGCCGCCCGGGATCCCGGCGTGGACCACGTGTGGTCCGTCAGTTGCTTCGTCGTCTCCCCCGGCCACCGACGCACCGGCGTGGCGGGGGCGTTGCTTGCCGCCGCCGTCGAACACGCCGCCGCGCACGGCGCAACGGTGGTGGAGGGTTATCCGGTCGACCCCGCGCAACGGCCCAAGGCCGGCCCGGCAGACCTCTACCACGGCACGCTGGGACTCTTTTTGGCGGCCGGCTTCACGGCGGCCGGCTTCACGCTGGTCAGCGGCACAGTGGTCAGCGGCGCAGTGCCGGGACGCGCCGTCGTCCGCCTGACGGCGCCCCGGGCCGGCAGGGACCGAGGGCGCTAGGGCAGGGTCAGGATCACCGGCCCGTCGGCGGTGATGGCCACGGTGTGTTCGCTGTGCGCGGCGCGGCGGCCGTTCGCTGAGCGGAGGGTCCATTCGTCGTCGTCATGGTAGTAGTCGTCCTTGCGGCCGAGAATCAGCATTGGCTCGATGGCGATGACGAGGCCCTCGGTCRGTTTGATGCCGCGACCGGGACGCCCGTCGTTGGGCACGTGCGGCTCGGCGTGCATGGTCCGGCCGATCCCGTGGCCGCCGTGATCGGCGAGCAGCCCGTAGCCTGCCCGGCGCGCTGCCCCGCCGATCGCGTAGGCGAGATCCCCCATCTTGTTCCCGATCCTTGCCGCTTCGATCCCCCTCGCCAGGGCGGCGTCCGTGGCGTCGATGAGGGCCTGGTCCACCGGGTCCACGGTCCCCACGATGAAGCTGACGGCCGCATCGCCGCACCACCCGGCCAGGAACGCGCCGCAATCCACGCTCAGGAGGTCCCCGTCCTGGAGCCGGTACTCGTTGGGGATGCCGTGCACGACGGCGTCGTTGACGGACGTGCAGATGACCCCCGGGAACGGCACGGACGCCCACCGCGGCCGGTAGTTCAGGAACGCCGGGGTGGCTCCCGCGTCGGCGATTGACGCCGCGGCGACATCGTCCAGTTCCTTGAGCGAAACGCCGACGGCGGCCGCCTCCCGGACCCGGGCGAGGGTGGTGGCGACCACCCGGCCGGCCTCGCGCATCAGAGCGATCTCTTCGGGAC
>NZ_JBFTZL010000251.1:0-4119 GCF_056406825.1 Arthrobacter sp. P1_A5
CTCTGGACGGGCGCCGCCATGCTGCGATGACTGATGATGGGGTTGTTCGGATGCGGTTCGAAAGGACCTGCGGGACTGCTGCCACGGCTGACAGAGACGGCATGACCGCGTTCCGTGCCGCCTTCGRCCAAAACCAGATACCAGCAGCCGCCCGCCTCATACAGGTGCGGCCCCTCCGGGTAGGCCAACCCTGTTCCCTGCCACACCTTCCTGGGAGATTCCAAGAGGCGGCCAGCGTCGGGATCCAGCCGCGCCTGGACGATACCGGACTCATTCTCGCCGGGGCCGAACCCCACCCAGGTGAGGTAACAACGTCCGTCGCTGTCCCACGCGATATCCGGGTCGATGCCCAGCGTTCCCGGTATTTGTACTGGGTCGCTCCACGGGCCGGCAGCCTCCTTGGACCGCAACAGCAAATGACCGCCACCGAAGTCGCTCATGTTCGTGGTGACGAACCAGAATTCACCGTTGTGATGCCTGAGCGTTGAGCCGAAGATCCCGCCTGAAGGACGCCCGTCCCCAACAGCGAACTGGCTCCGCCGGGTGAGGATGTTCCCGATCTGATCCCAAGTTACGAGGTCCCGGCTGTGGAAGATCGGCGCTCCGGGGAAGTACTCAAAGCTCGACGTTGCCAGGAAATAGTCGAAGCCGACCCGACAGATTGTGGGGTCAGGGTGGAAACCCGGAATAACCGGTGTGATGGCTGCGGGAGATGTTACTTGCCGAACCTGCTCGACTGCAATGTCAACCAATGGGGCTCCGTCCGTTGCTGGCATTGACTACCCGGTCTGCGGGAGTAGAGAAATTTCAACCCTAGGATGTCCCGCCTTGCAGTCCCACCTGGACTTTCACTGGTTGGAACACCTTCCCTGCCTCACACCCGCATCACAGCCGGGGACGCCACGTCATTCAGCGCTGCCGCTGCATGGTCCAGAGCGTTGCACTAATTGGCCACGATGCCTTCAAGGGGCGAGACGGTACGTGCACGGCTGCCTTTCGATCACATGGAAACGCCCCGGACCAGCGTGGTCCGGGGCTTGCGTGGGGGTCTGCTAGCGTCCGATGCAGACGGTGAGATCCAAATAAATATCGTTATCAGCGACAAAGCGATCCTGGAGGTAGCGGGCGAGGCTCGCGTCCGTAGCGGTGTGAACGCTTTGAGCGATCGCTCCTCGCAGCAGCGCCTGGGTGTCGGTGGATTTGACGACGTCCAGGGGCGCCCACCCGCGATGACCGCCGGTAAGACGTTCTATGTCCGTGCGGAAAGAGCGCTTGTGGTCGTCGCGGACAGTAGCGCGCATGGTGAACGGGATAAAGGGAGTGGGCAATGAGGTCCTTTCACGAGGCAGCCGGTTGTCGACGCCCCGGTTAGAACAAGACCGCCACAGCCCCCGCTATTCCCCCGAAGCAGCCAAGGAGTCCAGCATCACGGCGCCGGGATGGCACCTCCGCTATCGGCCATGGGCCACTCTGCAGGGCGGGAGTTGATAGCGGATCTTATGTAAAGCTTCCACCAATTTGGTCTGTCCTCGGGCATACGAAATCCCAACCGCTTTAGGTCAACTTCGGGAGCGAGGAGACTGATGGCCAAAGACGGAGCCGCCGCTCAGGGCGCGAAAGCGCTCCCTAAGAAAGTGCCGGTGGGCCTGCTGGCCGCGCGGCGGCCCTTTGACATAGTGGGCTCGCTCTTGCTGGGGTCGCTGACCGGGCTCGGGGGCGGCGTGGTGCGGGACCTGATCATCGGCGTTACCCCGACGCCTTTCACCCAGCCGGTGTACCTGGTTCCGCCGGTGGCCGCTGCACTGCTGGTCTACTTTTTCGCACGCCGTGTCCAGCGGTTCCCGCGGACACTGCTGGTCTTTGACGCCGGCGGCCTGGCACTGTTCTGTACCACCGGAGCAGTCACGGCCCTGGACGCGGGCATGAACCCCGTTTCGGCCGCCCTGCTGGGCGTCACCACCGGGGTCGGCGGGGGGTTGCTGCGTGACGTCGTCGCCAACCGGGACCCGCAGCTCTTCAACCCCCGGGACGTCTACGCCGTCCCGGCCCTACTGGGAGTTGCCCTGATCACAGCCCTGTGGCAGCTGAGCCTGTTCAACGCCGTGACGGAACTCTGCGTCGCGGCCGTGGTCTCACCCTGCGGGTGCTCTCCCTGCACTTGCGGTGGCGGGTTCCACACGCTGCCCGGTCCCGGCACGGCGCGCGACCGGGCAAGACCTAGCAGGTGGGACCGGCCCGGCGTAGGTTGGGGGGGCAGGGCAGGACGCTCGAGCCGGACGAAAGGAGACCTTGTGGCCGCGACCGAACAGATATTGCAACACTACGAGTCAATCCGCCCGGAACAGGAGGACTTCTACAAGGACCTCCACCAAAACCCGGAGCTTTCACACCAAGAACACCGCACCGCCGCCAACGTGGCGCGCAGCATGAGTTCCTACGGCTTCCAAACGGAGACCGGTATCGGGGGAACAGGAGTCACTGCGGTGCTGCAAAACGGCAACGGGCCAACGGTTTTACTCCGGGCCGACATGGACGCGCTGCCCCTGCAGGAACGGACCGGCGCAGACTACGCAAGCACCATCACAGCCCAGGACCAGGGCGGGGACCGTGTGCCCGTCATGCACGCCTGCGGACACGACGTTCACGTCGCATGCCTGCTGGGCGCCTCCAGACTGCTCGCCGAGCACCAGGACAAGTGGCGAGGCACGCTCGTTGCCCTGTTCCAGCCAGCCGAGGAAACCGGCGAYGGCGCCCGCGGCATGCTCGCCGACGCCCTCCTTGATCGCATCCCCCCGCCCGACGTCGCACTCGCCCAGCACGTGCTGCCCGGAGTCTCGGGCCACGTCGCCACCCGGTCCGGCCCGGTCTTATCCGGCGCCGACAGCCTCCGCATCACAGTTCACGGCCGCGGCGGCCACGGCTCAATGCCGCAGAACACTATTGATCCTGTCGTGCTGGCCGCCATGATCGTCCTTCGCCTGCAGGCAATCATTTCCCGCGAAACCCCGCCCACCGARCCTGCCGTCCTCACCGTCGGGAGCCTTCACGCCGGAACCAAGAGCAACATCATCCCCGACCAGGCGGTCATGGAACTGAACCTGCGCACCTACACCGACGCCACCCGGCAGCGGATTCTCGACTCTGTCCGACGTGTCGTCCAAGCCGAGTGCGCCGCCAGCGGCTCCCCCAAAGAACCGGACTTCGAAACCTTCGACAGTTTTCCGCTCACCGTCAACGACGAGGCAACAACCGCTCGCGTAGCCGGGGCCTTCAGCACCTACTTCGGCGACCGGGCCGGCAGCCTCGAGCTCCAGACCGCCAGCGAGGACTTTAGCGATATTCCGCGGACCGGCAACATCCCCTACACCTACTGGGGCATCGGCGGAACGGACCCGCAGACCTACAGGGCTGCCGTACGGGACGGCCGGGTGCTGGATGACGTTCCGGCCAACCACTCGCCGATGTTCCTACCCGTCCTCCAGCCGACCCTAAAGACCGGAACCGAAGCCCTCGTCGCCGCAGCCCTGGCCTGGCTGGGCCTGGATAATTCACCACCGGCCAACGCGGCGGCCTCCTAATCAGACGAGGACGGGACAGCCGCGTCCGTGGCAAATGTTGCGTATTCAATAAACCGTCCAATCCCCCGTCGGCCCTGACAGCAAGACCCAAAACACCAGCACCAACCCCGTGCACAGAACTGCGGCTTGCCTGCATTTCGCAAGACGGGAGGAATGCGTTCACAACACCGGAAGTCTGTCACTACCGCAGTCTGTGAGTCTGCCTAYGCCGCCGATAGCCGTGACAATGACAAGCCGCCGCTCAGAAGGGGCTACGAAGGCACGTTAGGGTGGGCACTCATCAAAGAAAATCGGGGGCATTTTGTGTTCCAGGCAGTGAGTAACGCCGCAGTCCCGCTGAAGCCGCGGCTGGGTTTCTGGCCGCTTACTCGCGGCCGGGCGCCGAGACGGTCGCGGGTGTGTGTTCGATGACGAGTGTGCTGCGTTGGCTTCCTGGTGCTACCAGGCGGGCATTGCGTTCGTCGTTGCCGGTTGCGCGCCATTCGGCGATGGCGGCATCGTTGTCGAATCTTAGGTGCCGGGCGGTGAGCCGGCGCATGCG
>NZ_JBFTZL010000252.1:0-5637 GCF_056406825.1 Arthrobacter sp. P1_A5
GCTCCTACCCGCCGGTCTGGGCCGACGCGTGGACGTTCATGGGCTCGCTGCTCGCGACATACGGCATGGCGCGGGGCTGGACGGAGTTCTGGCTCATGTGGGTGGCGGTGGACATCGTCGGTGTGCCACTGCTGTTCAGCGCCGGCTACTACGCCAGCGCCGTCATGTACCTCTTCTACGGCTTCTTCACCCTGGCCGGGTTCTTTGTCTGGTGGCGTGCCTCCAGGCTGGCGAACCTGCCGGTCACGGTCGAAACCGCCTTCCCCGACCCCGTGGTGGCCAAGTGAGTGCCCTCAACACCGCCGGCCTGAGCGCCGGATTCAGCGCCGCCCCGTCCGGCACTGCCCAGTCCGGCACTGCCGCGTTTAACGCTGCCGAGAATGCTGCGATGCAGGCTGCCCTGGCCGCCGCGGCGCAGGGCCCGCGGGGCGCCAACCCGCTCGTCGGCGCCGTCGTCGTCGGGACCGACGGGACGCACCTCGCCACCCGTTACCACCGCGGCGCAGGGACTGCCCACGCCGAAGCCGACGCCATCGGCCAGGCGAAAGCGGCGGGCCGGGACCTCCGCGGCGCGGCGATCGTGGTGACGCTGGAGCCCTGCAACCACTGTGGGCGCACCGGCCCCTGCGCGCAGGCGATCATCGATGCCGGCATCACCGACGTCATCTACGCCGTCGACGATCCCCACGACCCGGCGGCCGGCGGCGCCGTGACGCTCCGGGCCGCGGGCGTCCGTGTCCGCTCCGGGCTGGCGGCCGAGKCGGCGCTGGACCTGAACCGGCGCTGGTTCGACGCCGTCGCCGCCAAACGGCCCTTCGTCACCCTGCATATCGCCCAGACTCTCGACAGCCGCATCGCCGCCAGCGACGGCACCAGCCAGTGGATCTCCAGCCCGGAATCGCTTGCGGACAACCACGCCCTGCGCGGCCGGATAGACGCCATCCTGGTGGGCACCCAGACGGTCCTGATCGACAACCCCCGGCTTACCGCCCGGAACGCCGACGGCGAAGCAGAGGGCAAACAGCCGTTGCGCGCCGTGATGGGGTACCGGGGCATTCCCGACGACGCCGCCATCCACGGAGCCGACGGCAACGTCCTGCACCTGGCCACCCGCGACCCGCGCGAGGCCCTGGACCAGCTGTTCGCACACGGCGTCCGGCACCTCATGGTGGAGGGCGGCTCACGGATCCTGAGCGCGTTCCTGGCCGCCGGCCTGGTCGACGAACTCATCGTCTACCTGGCGCCCACACTGCTTGGCTCCGGCACCGCCGCCCTGGACGACCTCGGCATCACCACCCTGGCCGATGCCCAGCGGTGGGAATGGGACCCGGCATCCGGAGGCGCCGTCCAGGTCCTCGGCCGCGACCTCCGGCTCCATCTGCGCCCGGCCGCCACCGCCGATGATGCTGACCCGGCCGGCCCGGCCGCCACCCCTACTTCATCCGATACCACCCCGCACCGCACCGGCGCGGACACCGCCGCAGGAGGCAATTGATGTTTACCGGAATTATCGCCGAGCAGGGAAAGGTGCTCTCCGTTGAGCGCAACGGGGACAGCAGCGCCACCGTTCGGCTCCATGCGCCCGGCGCCACGGACGGTCTCGCCCTGGGCGGTTCCATAGCGGTCAACGGCGTCTGCCTCACCGCCACGCAGATCGACGGCAGGGACTTCAGCGTTGACGTCATGGGCGAGACCTTGGTCCGCAGCACGATCGGAGAACTCACGGCGGGCGATCCCGTCAACCTGGAACGCTGCGTCCCCGCCGGGGGACGGTTGGACGGCCACGTGGTCCAGGGCCACGTCGACGGCGTCGGCCAGCTCGTGGAGCGCGAGGGGCTTGGCAACTGGGACCGGCTGCGGTTCGCGGTGCCGGCCGGGCTGGCCCGGTACATCGCCGAAAAGGGATCCATCGCCGTCGACGGCGTCTCCCTCACCGTCACGGCAGTCAGCCCGGCCAACGATCCGGCGCCCTGGTTTGAAGTAGGGCTCATCCCGACCACCCTGGCCGAGACCGGCCTAGGCCAGAAGACACCCGGCGGCCATGTAAACCTCGAAGTCGATGTCCTGGCTAAGTACACCGAACGCCTGCTGTCCTTTGCCGGCGGTTCATCGCCCGCTGCGCACAGGGCAGCCGAAGGTTCCGCCGGAGAAGCCGCCCTCACGGACGGGGCCGCGAAATGAGCCGGGTCACGGACCAGCCCGGCCATGACGTGGCCGGGGTGCTCCGCGCCGCCGCTGCCGGCACCGGGCGTGTAGGCCTCGATCCGATCGAGGACGCCATCAGCGCCATGGCAGCCGGGCGCCCCGTCCTGGTGGTGGACAACGAGGACCGCGAGAACGAAGGCGACATCATTTTTGCCGCCGAGCACGCCACCCCCGCGCTGATGGGCTGGACAGTCCGCTACAGCTCCGGAGTGATCTGCGTACCGCTCGACGCCGGCCGGGCCGACGCCCTGGCGCTGCCGCCAATGGTGGCAATCAACGAAGACGCCAAGGGCACCGCCTACACCGTGTCCTGCGACGCCGCCGTGGGTGTCAGCACCGGAATTTCCGCCACGGACCGCGCCCTGACGGCCCGGATCCTGGCCGACCCGCAAAGCCGGCCACATTCCTTGACCCGTCCCGGGCATGTTTTTCCCCTCCGCGCCGTTAAGGGGGGAGTGCGGGAACGTCCCGGCCACACCGAAGCGGCCGTGGACCTGTGCCGGCTCGCGGGCCTGGAGCCCGTGGGCGTGATAGCAGAGCTTGTGTACGACAACGGAGAAATGATGCGGCTGGACGGATTGCGCGGCTTCGCCATCGAGCATGGCTGCMCCCTGATTTCGATTGCGGATCTGGTGGCGTATCTTGAAGCGGAACAGCACGGCAGCCACGCAGCGGACCCTGTCTGATGGAGGAGAAATAATGACGACTTCGGAGACCCGAGAAGAGACGGCCATGGCCCGTCAACCGCATCCGGTCAGCGCAGGACCCATCGTCCAGCTGCCCACCGCCTTTGGCGACTTCGTGGCGCAGGCCTGGACCGACCTCGCCACCGGCGCGGAGCACCTGGCCGTCAGTTCACCGATGGCGCCGGTTGACGGCGAGCCACCGCTGGTCCGCCTCCATTCGGAGTGCCTGACCGGCGATGTGTTTGGCTCCTACCGCTGCGACTGCGGCGAACAGCTCGCCTATGCGCTCGAGCTGATCAACGAACTCGGCGGCACCCTGCTGTACCTGCGCGGCCAGGAGGGCCGGGGGATCGGCCTGGCGAACAAGATGAAGGCCTACGCCCTGCAGGAGGCCGGTTTTGACACTGTGGAGGCCAACGAACAGCTCGGGCTGCCGGTCGACGCGCGCTGCTACAAGGCCGCGGCCCAGATCCTCGCGGAGATGGGTCTCCACGAGATCCGGCTGCTGAGCAACAACCCGGACAAGCAGGACCGGCTTGCGCAGGCAGGCGTCAAGGTGGTGGAGATGGTCCCCACGGAGGTCCCCTCCCGGGAGCAGAACATCCGCTACCTGCAGACGAAGAAGGACCGGATGGACCACCGCCTGGTCCTGGACGTTGAACCGGCTCCGGCCGCCGGCCTGTCCGGATTCGAGCACGACCAGGACTGACCGGGCAGCAACACGACCACCAGACTCAACAGCAAGGAATACCTATGAGCGGCCACGGCGCCCCCCAGATCGACCTCAGCACCTTCAAGCCCGAAGAAACCTCACAGCTCAAGCTGGCCATTGTGGCCGCGAGCTGGCACACCCAGATCATGGACGGGCTGCTCGACGGTGCCCTGCGCGCCGCGAAGGACGCCGGCATCAATGAGCCGACCGTCCTGCGCGTGCCGGGCACGTTTGAGCTCCCGGTCGCGGCCGCCCGGCTGGCACCGCACTTCGACGCCGTCGTGGCGCTCGGCGTCGTCATCCGGGGCGGTACCCCGCACTTCGAATATGTCTGCGAGGCGGCCACCCTGGGCCTGACCGAGGTCAGCGTCCGCACCGGGATTCCCGTCGGCTTCGGCGTGCTGACGTGCGATACCGAGCAGCAGGGGATCGACCGGGCAGGCCTGCCCGGATCCACCGAGGACAAGGGAGGCAGCCGTCCGCCCGGAGGGCTCCCGCACCGTCGCCGAACTGGATTCCGGAGTCCATGGCATCGGCAAGAAGGTCGTGGAGGAAGCAGCCGAGGTTTGGATGGCTGCGGAGTATGAATCCGATGAGGCCGCCGCCGAGGAAATTTCCCAGCTGCTCTACCACCTGCAGGTTCTGATGCTCGCCAAAGGACTCACCCTGGAAGACGTCTACAAGCATCTGTAGCCGCGCCCGCACCGGACACCGCCATGACTTCGCTGGCGGATCCCGTGCACCGCGTGGCCGATGTGCCCCAACAGAGACTTCCACACCCAAGAGAGACTTTTCCCATGCTTAGAGTTGCCGTCCCGAACAAGGGATCCCTGTCCGAAGCTGCCGCGGCCATGCTGGCCGAAGCAGGCTACCGCCAGCGCCGCGATACCCGCGAGCTTGTCATGGTGGACCCGGACAACGACATTGAGTTCTTCTTCCTGCGCCCGCGCGACATTGCTGTGTACGTGGGCCAGGGAACGCTCGACGTCGGCATCACCGGCCGCGACCTGCTGCTCGACGCGGAGGTCGAGGCTGAGGAGCTGCTGCCGTTGGGCTTCGCCGCTTCCACCTTCCGCTTCGCCGGCCCGGTCGGCGACTTCACCACGGTCGCCGAGCTCGAGGGCAAGCGCCTGGCCACGAGCTACGACGGACTGCTGCGCGGCTACCTGGCCGCACGCGGCATCAACGCCAAGGTGGTCCGCCTTGACGGCGCCGTGGAATCCTCCGTCCGACTCGGCGTCGCCGACGCGATTGCCGACGTCGTCGAGACCGGCACCACGCTCAAGGCTGCCGGCATGGAGATATWCGGCGAGCCGATCCTGAATTCGGAGTCCGTGCTGATTGGCCGCAAGGGCGAGCAGAACCCCGCCACGGAGGTCCTGATCCGCCGGCTCCAGGGCGTCCTCGTGGCCCGGCAGTACGTGCTGATGGACTACGACATCCGCAAGGAACTCGTCGAGCAGGCCGCCGGGCTCACCCCCGGCCTGGAGTCGCCCACCGTGTCGCCGCTGCGCGATTCGGACTGGGTGGCCGTCCGCTCGATGGTGCCCAAGCGGGAAACCAACCGGATCATGGACGAGCTCTACGACCTCGGCGCCCGCGCCATCCTGGTCAGCAGCATCCACGCCTGCCGCATCTAGGCTCCCCGCCTCGCCGGGTCCCGCCAGGAAAACCTTCAGCAACCACCCTGCAGCAATTACCCGCCTGCAAGTACCAGGAGAAGTCATGACTGTTGCCGTGCGCGTCATCCCGTGCCTCGACGTCGACGCCGGCCGCGTGGTCAAGGGCATCAACTTTGAGGGCCTCCGCGACGCCGGGGACCCGGTGGAACTGGCGCACCGCTACGACAACAGCGGCGCCGACGAGCTGACCTTCCTTGACGTCACAGCGTCCTCCGGCAACCGGGAGACCACGTTCGACGTCGTCCGCCGCACCGCCGAGGAAGTCTTCATCCCGCTGACGGTCGGCGGCGGGGTCCGTGGCGTGGCCGAGGTGGACAAACTCCTGCGCTGCGGCGCGGACAAGGCCGCCATC
>NZ_JBFTZL010000253.1:0-4071 GCF_056406825.1 Arthrobacter sp. P1_A5
GCATCGGGCCGGCTGGGACTGGGCCGGATGAGACCGAGCCAGACCTAGTCGGGTCCGGCGGTGCCGGTGCCGGTGGCGCCACCCGCCGCGGGCGGCGGGCCGCACTGCGGGGCTGACTACGAATCTGCCCGCACCGAACGCCGCCAGATCGGGGAGATTTCCACATAGCCGGAGCGGGACCGGGCCGATTTGCCCGTCTTTGAGACAATGGTCGGGTGACTGTTGTAGCAACCCCTCCCGCCCCCAAGCTGGAACTCCCGCCCCTGAAGCTGGGCCCGATCACGGTGGACACCCCCGTGATCCTGGCTCCCATGGCGGGCATCACCAACTCCGCCTTCCGCAGRCTGTGCCGTGAATACGGCGGCGGCCTGTACGTGGCGGAGATGGTCACCTCGCGTGCCCTCGTCGAGCGCACGCCGGAGTCGCTGCGCATCATTTCGCACGACGACGACGAAAAAGTCCGCTCCGTCCAGCTGTACGGCGTGGACCCCGTCACCGTCGGCCAGGCCGTCCGGATGCTGGTGGAGGAGGACCGGGCGGACCACATCGACCTCAACTTCGGCTGCCCCGTGCCCAAGGTCACCCGGCGCGGCGGCGGATCGGCCTTGCCATGGAAGATCGACCTCTTCACCTCCATCGTCCAGACCGCGGTGAAGGAAGCCTCCAAGGGCAATGTCCCGTTGACCATCAAGATGCGCAAGGGCATCGACGAGGACCACCTGACCTACCTCGACGCCGGCCGGATTGCCCGCGATTCCGGCGTCGCAGCCGTCGCCCTTCATGGCCGAACGGCAGCACAGTTCTATTCCGGCCAGGCCGACTGGTCCGCCATCGCCCGGCTGCGCGAGGCCCTGCCGGACATTCCCGTTCTCGGCAACGGAGATATCTGGTCCGCGGAGGACGCAGTCCGGATGGTCCGCGAAACGGGTGTGGACGGCGTCGTCGTCGGCCGTGGCTGCCAGGGCAGGCCCTGGTTGTTCGGCGACCTCATGGCCGCGTTCGAAGGCAGCGACCAGCGGCACCGGCCGGACCTGCGCCAGGTTGCCGAGAGCGTGTACCGGCACGCTGAGCTCATGGTCGAGACGTTCGGGGACGAGGGCAAAGCCCTGCGCGAAATCCGCAAGCACATTGCCTGGTACTTCAAGGGCTACGTGGTCGGCAGCGAACTGCGGACCAAGCTRGCGCTCGTCACCAGCCTGGAGGTGCTGCGCGGCACCCTGGACCAGCTGGACCTCGACTCGCCGTATCCCGGAGGCGACGCCGAGGGTCCGCGCGGCCGCGCCGGTTCGCCCAAAAAACCGGCACTGCCCAAGGACTGGCTGCTGAACCGGACGCTGGATGATGCCCAGACCCGCGATATTTCCTTCGCCGAACTGGATGTCTCCGGTGGCTGAGACCCGGACCACCGCGCCCGTCCTCGACGGGTATACCTCCCGCGACTGGGCCCGCTGGGTCGAGGAGCCGCCCAAGAGCACCTACCGCTCGGACTTCGAGCGGGACCGTGCAAGGGTCCTGCACTCCTCGGCGCTGCGCCGGCTCGGCGCGAAGACCCAGGTGGTGGCCCCGGATACCGACGACTTCGTCCGGACCCGGCTCACGCACAGCCTCGAAGTTGCCCAGGTGGGCCGCGAATTGGGCCGTGCGCTGGGCTGTGACCCCGACGTCGTGGACACCGCATGCCTCAGCCACGACCTCGGCCACCCGCCTTTCGGCCACAATGGCGAAGCGGCCCTCAACGAAGTGGCGCACGGGATCGGCGGCTTCGAGGGCAACGCCCAGACGCTGCGGCTGCTGACGCGGCTGGAGCCAAAGGTCCTCGCCGCCGACGGCCGGCCGGCCGGCCTGAACCTGACCCGGGCCAGTCTCGATGCCGCCGCCAAATACCCGTGGTCCGCGGTAAACGCCCCGGTCATCCACGGGGAGCGGACCAGCAAGTTCGGTGCCTACGAGGACGACCTCCCCATCTTCGACTGGATCCGCGACGGCGCCCCGGAACGCCGGTCCTGCCTCGAAGCGCAGGTCATGGACCTGGCGGACGATATCTCCTACTCGGTGCACGACGTCGAGGACGCGATCGTCGCGGGGCATTTCCAGCTGCGCTGGATGGACAACCCGGACCACCGCGCCCGCGTCGTCGGCTACGCCAAGCAGTGGTACCTGCCGCACAACGATCCCGCCGCGATCGACGCCGCCCTGGCCCGGCTGGAGGCCACGGACGTCTGGGTGCGCGAGGCCGACGGCAGCCGCAAGGCCATGGCGGCGCTCAAGGACATGACCAGCCAGCTCATCGGCCGCTTCTGCCAGAGCGCACTGGAGGCCACCCGCACGGTCTACGGCCCGGAAAACCTGACCCGCTACAACGCGGAGCTGATCGTCCCGGATGAGACCGTGATGGAAATCGCGGTCATGAAGGGCCTGGCCACCACCTTCGTGATGACCACCGAACACAGGCAGCCCATCTACGAGCGCCAGCGTGAGGTCCTGCACGCCCTCGTCACCGCACTCAGCGCCACGGGGGCCCGCCACCTGGAACCGATGTTCGCCGCCGACTGGCTCGACGCGGGCGACGACGCCGCGCGGCTGCGTGTCGTCATCGACCAGGTCGCGTCGCTGACGGACGGCTCGGCGCTGGCCATGTACGAGCGTCTCGTGGGCAGCCTGCCGTCGCTGTGGTGAGGGCCACCATGGCCGGCCCGTCGGCGTCATACCCGGGGACTAGGATGGCAATGTGGCCGGCCTGATCAAACGCGAAGACATCGATGAAGTACGCCAACGCACCGACATCAAGGAAGTCATCGATGGCTACGTGACGCTCAAGGGAGCCGGGCTCGGGTCCTACAAGGGTCTGTGCCCCTTCCACGACGAGCGTTCACCCTCCTTCACCGTTCGGCCCCAGGTTGGCCGATACCACTGCTTTGGCTGCGGCGAGGACGGCGACGTCATCTCCTTCGTCCAAAAGCTGGACCACATCTCCTTCCACGAGGCCGTCGAGAAGCTGGCCCACCGGATCGGCTTCGAGCTCCACTACGAGGACGGCGGCTCCGGGCCCAACCGGGAGGACATCGGCCGGCGCCAGCGGCTGCTGGACGCGCACAAGGTGGCCGACGAGTTCTTCCGCGCCCAGCTGCTCACCCCCGGCGCCGCAGAGGGCCGCAACTTCCTCTACGGGCGCGGCTTCGACCGCGCGGCGGCCGAACAGTTCGGTGTGGGCTACGCGCCGCAGGGCTGGGACTCGCTCCTCAAACACCTCCGCGGCCGCGGCTACACGGACCCGGAACTCAAGCTGACCGGCATGTTCTCTGAAGGCGGCCGGGGGATCTATGACCGTTTCCGCGGCCGGCTGATCTGGCCCATCCGGGACATCGCCGGCGACACCATCGGCTTCGGTGCCCGCAAGCTCTACGAGGACGATCAGGGACCAAAGTACCTGAACACCCCCGAAACCGCGCTTTACAAGAAGTCCCAAGTCCTCTACGGAATCGACCTCGCCAAGCGCAACATCGCCAAAGACCGCCAGCTCGTGGTGGTGGAAGGCTACACCGACGTCATGGCCTGCCACCTGGCCGGCATTCCGACGGCGGTAGCCACGTGCGGGACCGCCTTCGGCACCGAGCACATCAAGATCGCCCGCCGGCTGCTCTCCGACGACGGCAGCGGTGGAGAGGTCATCTTTACATTCGACGGCGACGCCGCCGGGCAGAAGGCCGCCCTGCGCGCCTTCGAAGAGGACCAGCGGTTTGTCGCACAAACCTTCGTGGCGGTCGAACCCAACGGCGCGGACCCCTGCGAACTGCGCCAGTCCAAGGGCGACTCCGCCGTCCGGGATCTGATCGGTAGCCGGCGCCCGCTGTTTGAGTTCGCCATCCGGGCCACCCTGAAGCGGCACAATCTGGACACGGTCGAGGGCCGGATCGCGGCCCTGCGTGAATCCGCGCCCGTGGTGGCGCAGATCCGCGACGCCGGAATCCGGCCGGCCTATGCCCGGGAGCTCGCCGGCTGGCTGGGGATGCCGGTCGAGGAGGTCAGCAGGGCCGTCGGCGCGGCGACCAAGCGCGCCGCACAGGCTGCATC
>NZ_JBFTZL010000254.1:0-4069 GCF_056406825.1 Arthrobacter sp. P1_A5
GCTCATCTAGGTGCTACTGCTTCAGGTCGGACTGCTGGTCAGCCGACGCCGTAGCGTCGCCATGGATGTCCTGGTTGATGATGGCATCCTGCTGGGCGACGGCGAACGCGTTGCTGTCGATGGAGCCGATGTTGGCGCCGACGGCAGCGTCGATCGGCGCGGCCACGTTGGCGTTGGCGGCCACCGCACCATTGATCGGTGCCGCGATGCCGGCGTTGGCGTCCAGGTTCACATCGACGTTGAGCAGGTTGCCGCTGAGGGCACCCGCGGCGCCGGCGGCGGCTCCCACGTCAGTCGGCAGCGCGCCGCCCAGGTCCGGGGCCGTGCCATCCGGCAGGACGCCGGTGGCATCGGCGGGTACCGTGCCGGCGGGTACAGCGCCGCCGAGGTCGGCCGTGGCGGCAGGCGTGGCCGGATCCGTGGCAGCGGGCGCTGCGGCAGAACCTGCTGTGGTCCCGGCGTCCGCACCGGTGCCCTGGTCGATGACACTGTCCTGGGTGGAGTCTGCCGTGGCATCGCCCGTGACGCCCTGGTTGATAATGGTGCCCTGGTCGGCGAGGGCCTGGGACTCAGACCCGAAAGAGAGCACGTTTGCCGAGGCAGCCGCATCAATCGGGGCGGCAACGTTGGCGTTGGCCGCGATGCCGAGGTCGATCGGCGCCGCGGCGCTGATCCCGAGGTTCAGGTCGGCGTTCAGGTCCAGGACGGAGGCGACTTCCTTGTCCGGGAGAGCCGTGCCGCCCTGCGCCATCAGCTCATCATCAGTCAACGGGGTCATTCCCTGCTCAACGTTCATAACAAACTCCATCTMCGGCACCCAGTGCCCGGTCAAAGCCCTACGACGCCCCGCCCCCAGCGGACGGGTTCCACGTCGAAGTGCCCATCATGCCAGTAAATAGTAAGCATGATGACCAAATATCGGTAGCGAGCTCCCGGATTAACGCCGGAAAGCCCGCTGACCGGCCGGAAAACGCATCGATTGCTCCGTAAGTGCCCTAATGGAGGTCCAAAAGGGCGGCTACGGAGCAACCGATGGGGTTCTTACTTCAGTCCGGCCCCGGGCAGCAGTTCGGTGGCGCCGAGGGAATCGGCGACGAACGCGTAGTCCCAGGCCCGTTCGCGCCACTGCACGTATCGGCCCGACGCGCCGCCGTGGCCGCCTTCCATCTCGATTTTCAGAACGACGGGTTCGCCGCCGGTGTTCACCTCGCGCAGCCGCTGCACCCACTTGGCCGGCTCCACGTAGAGCACGCGGGTGTCGTTGAAGCTGGTGACCGCGGCGATCTTCGGGTACGCCACGGCACGGACGTTCTCGTACGGCGTGTACGACTTCATGTACGCGTACACGTCCGGGTCGGTGATCGGGTTGCCCCATTCCTCCCACTCCAGCGCCGACAGCGGCAGGTCGGGGTCCAGGATGGTGGTCAGTGCGTCCACGAACGGGACGGCGGCAACGATCGCCGCGTACTTTTCCGGCGCCAGGTTGGCGACCGCGCCCATGAGCAGGCCGCCGGCGGAGCCGCCCATCGCCGCGATCCGTGCCGGGTCCACCCAGCCGGAACCGGCGAGCCAGTCCGTGGCCGCAATGAAGTCGGTGAACGTGTTTTTCTTGTGCAGCTTCTTGCCGTCGTCGTACCAGTGCCGGCCCAGCTCGCCGCCGCCCCGGATGTGGGCGATCACGAACACTATGCCCCGGTCCAGCAGGGACAACCGGGGGATCCCGAAGCCCGGATCCATGCTCATTTCGTAGGAGCCGTAGCCGTACACCAGGCCGGCCGCCGTCGAATCTTTCCGGACGGAGGCGTGGCGGAGGACCGAGAGCGGAATCCGGGTCCCGTCGGACGCAACCGCCCATTCCCGGGTGGCGACGTAGTCCGAGGGCGTGTAGCCGCCCAGCACCGGGCTCTCCTTGCGCAGCAGGAGTTCACCGGCCGGGAGCTCCGGGGTGGGCAGTACAAAGTCGTAGACCCGCGACGGGGTGAAGTAGGAGGTGTAGCCCATCCGGATCACGGGCGCCTCGTAGTCGGAGCCCGCGACGCCGGCGGTATACAGCTCTTCGGTGAACGCAGGCTCCACGGCGGCGCCCTGCTCCGGGGTGCCCAGTCCTGCCAGGGGCAGGACCTGGACCCGTTCAATGGTGTCCTTGCGCACGGAGACCACCGCGTGGGTCGACGTGACGCCGGCGCCGTTGACCCGGACCTGGTCGGAATGSGCGACGACGGTGTCCCAGTGCTGCTCGGCGAGCGGCTTTGCGAGCTCGGCCGGGTCCACCAGCGAGACCATGGAATTGATGGCGTCCTTGTTGTGCGTGAGCAGGATCCGCTCCCGGCCCCGCCCCGAGGCGTCCGCCAGCAGGAACGGCTCGGCCTCGTAGAGGATGCGCTCGTCGCGGGAGATCACGGTGCGCAGGCCGGCGTCGGGGTCATCAAAGCGCAGCAGGCGGGTCTCGCTGAACTCGGAGCAGCCGATGCTGAGCACCAGGTGCCGCCGGTCGGCAGAGAGCTCGAAGCCGAGCCACATGGCGACGTCGTCCTCCTGGTAGATGACGGTGTCCTCGCCGACGGGTGTGCCGAGCACGTGGGACTTGACCTGGTACGGCCGCCACGAATCGTCCACCACGGTATAGAAGATCCGGCTGCCGTCGGGGGAGAAGGAGATGCCGTAGAAGACGTTCTCGATCACATCCGGCAGCAAGTCGCCGGTGCGGAGGTCCTTGATGCGCAGGGTGAAGCGCTCGTCGCCGGCGTTGTCCACGGCGTAGGCGTAGAGGGTGCCGTCGATGGTCGTGGCGGCCCCGCCCACGGCGAAGAACGGCTTGCCCTCGGCCTCGAGGTTGCCATCGAGGAGGACCTCCTCGCCGGGGATGACGACGCCGGCCTCCACGGCCGGGGGAGTCCAGTCCGCGACGCGGTCCCCGGTGTCCTGGCCGCGCACGCGGCAGTGGATGCCGTACTCCTTGCCCTCGACCGAGCGGGTGAAATACCACCAGCCGTCCTTGCGGTTCGGGACGGAAAGGTCAGTTTCCTGGGTGCGGCCCTTGATTTCCTGGAAGATCGCCTCGCGCAGCGGCTCCTGGTGCGCGGTCACGGACTCCTGGTAGGAGTTTTCCGCCTTGAGCAGGTCCACGACCTCTGCGGACTCCTTGTCCCGGAGCCACTCGTAGTTGTCCTCGAACGCGTCGCCGTGATGGGTGCGCACCGAGGGAACTTTCCGGGCGACGGGAGGCTGCGGGGACGGCTGGGCGGGAGTCTGGGTCATGGACCCAATCTACCGAAGAGCGGCGCCTCAATTGCCGTTCTGCAGATTGTTGGCCGCCACGTAGCCGGCGAGCGTTCCCGAGCGCAGTGCGGCGGAGAGCGCTGCGGTCGCGGCAGGGTCCTTCAGGACAATCGACTGGCCGTCCCGGCTGGTCCCGGTGCCGGCGGTCGGCAGGGTGAAGAACACGCCACGTCCCGGCGGCGTGCTCCGCAGGCCGAAGGCGAGGTTTTCCAGCGACTCCAGGGTGAAGCTTGCGTCCAGGGTCACGTGCGGCAGCACTGTCTTGATGAGTTTGCGGACGGTGCCGCGGTCCGCCAGGCCGCCTTCGGAAGCCAACTTGGCCATCATGGCTTTCAAGAACGTCTGTTGGTTCCGGACCCGCTGGTAATCGCCATCCGTGAAGGCATGGCGCTCGCGGACAAAGGCCAGGGCCTGCAGCCCGTTGAGGTGGTTCACGCCCGCCGGAAAGTGCACTTTGTCATCTGCTGTGGCGGTGAATGACTGTTTGATGTTGACGTCGACACCGCCGAGCGCATCCGTCATGGCCGCGAACCCTTGAAAATCCAGCATCACCGTGTGGTCGATGTGCGCACCCAGCAGCGCCTCCACCGTCCGCGTCATCAGCGGCAGTCCGCCCAGTTCCAGCGCGGCATTCACCTTCGCGGCTCCGTGGCCGGGGACGTCTACCCAAAGATCGCGCATGATCGAGATGCCGTAGACGCTCTTCCGGTCCGCCGGGAGGTGGATCAGCACAAGGGCGTCGCCGCGCTGGTCGGAGGTGGTGCCGTTGGCCGCCGCCGCCCGCTCATTC
>NZ_JBFTZL010000255.1:0-4065 GCF_056406825.1 Arthrobacter sp. P1_A5
GAAGTGACCGAACTCCGCTACGAGGGCTCGGCCAACAACGTGAGCCTGCCGGAGCTGGCCGAGGACCTCGGCTACCTCGGCGACGTCAAGCTGAACTGGGTGGGCAACACCATCAGCGGGCCGGCGAGCATCCAATCAGCCGCGACAGGAGCCACCGACTTCGGCGGCGCCTTCTCCGGCGCCGTGGTCAAGCTCATCGAAGCCGGCGCGCCGGTCACTGCGGTGATCAACTACTACGGCGAGGACGAGAAGACGTTCAACGGCTTCTACGTCACCCAGGACAGTCCGATCCGGACGCCGCGGGATCTGATCGGCAAGAAGATCGCCGTCAACACCCTGGGCGCCCATGCGGACGCCGTGATCAACAGCTACCTGAAGAAGAATGGACTGTCGCAGGAGGAAATCAGGCAGGTACAGCTCGTCGTCGTTCCGCCCAACGACACCGAGGAGGCCATCCGCCGCGGCCAAGTCGACGTCGGGGCGCTCGGCGGAGTGCTGCAGGATAACGCTGTCGCCACGGGCGGCCTGCGGTCCCTGTTCAGCGACTTCGAACTCTTTGGAACCTTCGCCGGCGGCCAGTACGTCCTGCGCAAGGACTTCATCGAGAAAAACCCGGAAACCACGAAGATCTTCACCACCGGTGTGGCCAAGGCCATCGAATGGGAACGCACCACCCCCCGCGACGAGGTGATCGCGCGGTTTACGAACATCATCAACAAGCGTCAGCGCTCCGAAAGCACCGCGGCGTTGAAGTACTGGAAGAGCGTCGGAGTCCCGTCCAAGGGGGCCATCAGCGACCAGGACTTCACCCGCTGGTCAGCATGGCTGAACGACACCGGCATCGTCAGCGGCGGGATCACCCCGTCCAAGTACTACACCAACGATTTCAACGGACTGCTGAACGGGGCGGCATCATGACCCGCGGTGCCGGACCGACGCCGAAAATCAGCCTCCGCAACGTCGGGAAACAGTTCACCGTCCGGCCCAGCAAGGACCAGCCCGAGGGCTCCACCCTGACGGCGCTGGAGGGCATCACCCTGGACGTCGCCGCGGGCGAGTTCATTACTCTGGTCGGGCCGAGCGGCTCCGGCAAAACCACCCTCCTGGACCTCCTCGCCGGGCTCACCCGGCCGGACGCCGGCCAGGTGCTCGTGGACGGCAAGGAGGTGACCGGGCCCGGCCGCGACCGTGCAGTCGTCTTCCAGCAGTACGCCCTTTTCCCATGGCGCACCGCGGCCGCCAACGTCGCCTTCGGCCTCGAAGGAACCGGCAGCGACGGGCGCCGCCTGAGCCGGAGGGAACGTGCCGACAAGGCCCGCCACTACCTTGAGCTCGTCGGCCTCTCCGGTTTCGAGGACCGGTATCCCCATGAGCTTTCCGGCGGCATGAAGCAGCGGGTTGCCATCGCACGGAGCCTCGCGTACGAGCCGGACGTCCTGCTCATGGATGAACCGTTCGCAGCGCTGGATGCCCAGACCCGGGAACAGCTCCAGGAGGAACTCCTGCGCATCTGGCGCTCCACGGGCAAGACCATCATCTTCATCACCCACGGCATCGACGAGGCTGTGTACCTGGGCCAGCGGGTCGCCGTGCTCAGCTCCCGACCAGGCCGGCTCAAGCAGATTGTCGACATTGACCTGGGGGAGCGGAGCGGTGACCGGGACGTGCGCTCCGACGCTGTCTTCATCGAACACCGCCACAAAGTCTGGTCGCTGCTGCACGACGAGGTCCGGAAAGCCCAGGAAGCCGGGCATGCCAAGATCCGGCCCGACGGGTCCGCGCCCGACGAGGCACCGCAGCTCAGCAAGAGACAGCCCAGCAAGGGACAGCTCAGCAAGGGAAGGGCCGCCTGATGACCGCACCAACACTGACCAAAGACCTGACTGCGCCCGCTACAGCCGCTACTGGGCGGCCCCCACAGCCCGCCGCAACCCGACGCCTTCCCGCCGTGGCCCGTTCCGGAGCCCGCAGGGCCGGGCGCGGGATCTGGGCCTCGGGCGCAATTGTGCTGTTCCTCTTGCTCTGGGAACTGGGCCCAACCTACCTCGCCACGGCCTCGACCAGGGTCTTCCTCCCGCCGCTGCACGAGGTCCTGCGGGCACTGGGATCACTCATCGCCAAGGGCCAACTGCAGAACCATCTGGCAGCCAGCCTGACCCGCTCCGCCAGCGGCTTCGGTATCGCCGTGGTCTTCGCCGTCGCCCTTGGCCTGYTGGTCGCCTGGTACCGGTCCCTTGACCGGTTCCTCAACCCACTGCTGGAGGTCTTCCGGAACACCGCGGCGCTGGCGCTGCTCCCGGTCTTCACCCTCCTGCTGGGGATCGGGGAGACTTCCAAGATCAGCATCGTGGCTTACGCCGCGTTCTTCCCCGTGCTGCTGAACACCATCGCCGGCGTCAGGACCGTAGACCCGCTGCTCGTCCGGGCCGCCCGCTCGCTGGGACTCTCCAACTTCCGCCTGTTCCTGAAGGTCATCCTTCCCTCGGCGGTGCCGACCATTTTCACCGGAATCCGGATGGCCGGAACGTCCTCGATCCTGGTGCTCATTGCGGCGGAGATGGTCGGTGCCAAGGCGGGCCTCGGGTACCTGATCGTCAACGCCCAGTCCAGTTTCCTGATCCCGGACATGTATGCCGGAATCCTCACCGTCTCGCTGCTCGGCCTGCTGGTCAACTACCTGCTGGTCGCCGTCGAACGGCACTTCTCCCGGTGGCGGACCGCCGTCGGATCCCAGTCGAACTAACCCCCGCAGACCAAAGGAGTCCACCATGTCCATAACCACCCAAACCCGCCTCGAATTCCGGAAACTCAGCGCCCGCATCGGTGCCGAGATCCGCGGCCTGGACCTCAGCAGCGACTTCAGCGACGCCACAATCGCCCAGATCCGTGAAGCCCTGAACACGCACAAGGCCCTGGTCTTCCGGGACGCCAACGTCCGCGACGACGAAGCCCAGGTCCGCTTCGCCGCCCGCTTCGGCCCGCTCACCCAGGCCCACCCCACGGTGGCCTCCGTCGAGGGAAAACCTGCCGTCCTGCCGGTGGACAGCGAAAACGGCAGCGCGAACAACTGGCACACCGACGTCACGTTCGTCGTGAACCCGCCGCAGGCCTCCACCCTGCGCAGCATCACCTTGCCGGCCTACGGCGGGGAGACCCTGATCGCCTCGGCCGCCGGAGCCTACGCCGATCTGCCGGACGAGCTGCGGAACTTCGCCGATACCCTGTGGGCCGTCCACACCAATGATTACGACTACTCCGTGCCGAAAAACCTCGAGCACGCCAGCGCCGGTGAGCGGCGGAAGGAATTCACCCGGATCCACTTCGAGACTGCCCACCCCGTGGTCCGGGTCCACCCACTGACCGGGGAGCGCGGCCTCTTCATCGGCGGCTTCGCCCAAAGGCTGCGCATCGTGGGACTGTCCAACACCGAATCCAAGGACATCCTGCGGCTGCTCCAGGCCTACGTCACCCGCCCCGAGAACGTGGTCCGCGTCAACTGGGAACCGGACCAGCTGGTGCTGTTCGACAACCGCATCACCCAGCACTACGCCCCGGACAACTATGACGGCCAGCCCCGGCAGCTGAACCGGGTCACGGTGGCCGGCGACGTACCCAAGGGCGTCGACGGACGCAGCAGCACGTCCATCCAGGGCGATTCCTCCACCTATTCCGAGACGGTCGAACTGCGCGCCGGCGTTCCCGGAGTTCAGCTGTGAGCGGGGCACGGCAGCTGCACCTGAACGCGTTCCTCATGAGCACCGGTCACCACGAGGCCTCGTGGCGGCTGCCGGAAAGCGACAGTTTCGCGGGGACGGACGTCGCGCATTTCCAGCGGCTGGCCCGAACGGCGGAACGCGGGACGTTCGATTCGATCTTCTTCGCGGACTCACCGGTGCTTCACGGCGACGTCGGCCAGCGGCCCTACGGCACACTCGAGCCGACCGTCCTGCTCGCCGCCATCGCCGCCGTCACCGACCGCATCGGGCTGATCGCCACGGCGTCCACCACCTACAACGACCCCTACAACCTGGCCCGCCGGTTTGCCTCCGTGGACCACATCAGCGG
>NZ_JBFTZL010000256.1:0-4040 GCF_056406825.1 Arthrobacter sp. P1_A5
GCCCAGGCCTGGAATGAGTACCTGGCCGAAAAGGAAACCGCCTTCTCGGAAACAGACGACGCCATCCCGGGGATTCTCTGAACCCCCACTGATCCACCAGCAAACAACGTTCCTTGATCGAGATCTCCAGCCGCCCATCCGGTTGTTGTCCTGGCTCACTTCCCCGGAGCCAGGCCGGCGCAGGATAGGCGCGGATGGGGATCTGGACCAAGGAACGTTGCGTAAGAGCAGTACCAAGCAATCCGCAACCAGCAAAGCGCAACCAGCAAAGCTCAAAGCAAACAAGGCCAACGAAAGGACGAAGGCATGACGGATCCCGACCAGGCGAAGCCGACGTCCGAACGCCATGTACCGGTCCTCAAGGACCGGTGCATCAATTTGTTGGCCCCCGGCATCGAGGCCGCACGGAGCCGCGGTGAGACCCCCGTGGTGATCGACGCGACGCTCGGCATGGGCGGACACTCCGAGGCCCTCCTGGAGCGCTTCCCGGACCTTCACCTGATCGGCATCGACCGCGACGAGGAGGCCCTGGCACTGGCGGGGGCCCGGCTGGCGCCCTTCGAGAACCGGACCGACCTCGTTCACGCCGTCTACGACGAAATCCCGGACGTCCTCGAAGACCTGGGCTTCACCGAAGTCCACGGTGTGCTCATGGACCTCGGCGTATCGTCGCTCCAGCTGGACGAGCGGGAACGCGGCTTCGCCTACTCCTTCGACGCGCCCCTGGACATGCGGATGGACACGAGCCGGGGCCAGACGGCCGCCGACGTCGTCAATAACTACAGCGAAGAAGAACTCGTCCGGATCATCCGGAAGTGGGGCGAAGAGAAGTTCGCCGGCCGCATCGCGAACAGGATCGTGGCCGCGCGCGCCGAAAAGCCCTTCACCACCACCGGCGAACTGGTCGAGCAGATCCGGGCCGTGGTGCCCGCCGGTGCCGCCAAATCCGGCGGCCACCCCGCGAAGCGCACTTTCCAGGCGCTCCGGATCGAGGTCAACGAGGAACTGGACGTCCTCGAGCGCGCCATCCCGGCAGCGATCGAGGCCATCGCCCTCGGCGGCCGCGTGGTGGTCATGTCCTACCACTCCCTGGAAGACAAGATCGTCAAGGGCTTCTTCCAGGCCGGATCGAAGTCCTCGGCGCCGCTCGGCTTCCCGGTCGAGCTCGAAGAGCACAAAGCCGAACTCAAAACCCTGACAAAGGGCACCGAGGTACCCACCGCCGCTGAAATCGCCGAAAACCCCCGCGCAGCTTCCGCCCGGCTGCGCGCCGTCGAACGCATCAAAGCCAGGAGAGCCGCATGAGCACCRCCGCCGTCAACAGCTACCCCGTTGCCCAGGGCGCCACTGCCCGTGCCCTGCCCGGCCTCCGCCCCGGCCTTGACCAGCCCCGCAAGGCACGCACCCCGCTGTCGGTGGTCCGCTCCGTGCCGCGCAAGCGCCGCGCACCGTTCGTGGTGCTCTGCTTCGGACTCCTGGCGATTGCCCTTATGGCCGTGCTGGTCCTGAACATCTCCGTCTCCTCCGCCCAGTACCAGCTGGTCCAGCTCCGCAGTGAACAGACCACACTGACCAAGCAGAACCAGGACCTCACCCAGCAGGTGCAGAACTTCGACGCCCCGCAGAACCTGGCGGCCAAGGCCACGGAGCTGGGCATGGTGGCTTCGGTCGCCAAGGGCCAGATCGACCTCTCCACCCTCAATGTCACCGGTAAGGCCAAGCCGGCCGTCAAGGGTGATGCCCCGGGCGCCGTCATCGCTGCACCGGCCGTCGCCGGGCAGCTCACGGTGGTCCCGCCGGCCACGGAGAACGAACCTCTCGCCCAGCGCAAGGGGCCGGCCACGGAGAACGAGCCTCTCGCCCAGCGCAAGGCGGCAGACACCAAACCGGCGGACACAGACAAGGCGCCGGCAGCTGTGAAGCCCGCACCCGCACCGAAAACCGCCGCCCCCGCCGTGGAACTCCACGGCGGCTCGGTTCCCGCCCCCGCACAGAAGACGCCGGGGCAGTAACGTTCACTGACCACCAGCAAGGCAAGCAGCAAGGACTCACCGTGGCGAAGAACTCCGGCAGGGCAAGCAAGGCGAAAGCCCCAAACCCCACCCGGCGGCTCCGCGTGGGGCTGGGCATCATGCTGGCGCTCCTGCTGGTGGTCGGCGGCAAGCTGTTCATGGTCCAGGGCCTGGACATCGGGGGACTGGCTGAGGCCGCCCTCAACAACCGGCTCACGCCCACCGTGCTGCCCGCGGAGCGCGGCAGCATCCTTGATTCCTCCGGCGCGGTCCTGGCCAGCAGCGTCATCCGCTACAACGTCGTGGTGGACCAGACAGTCAACACCAAGACCGAATCCTTCCGCCGGTTCGAGACCATCAACGGCAAGGACGAACTCGTCAAGGTCACCCGGGACCAGGGCATCTCCGAACTCGCCGCCGTGCTCGGCATGGACCGAGGCACCCTCCGCGATGCCCTGACAGGAACCCAGCGCTACTACATCGTGGCCAAGGACCTGAAGCCGGACATGGAGGACAAGGTGTCCAAGCTGCAGATTCCCGGCATCGTCACCGAAGGCACCAGCAAGCGGGTGTACCCCAACGGCTCCGTGGCCGGCGGAATTGTGGGTTTCCTCAAGGACGGCAGCACCGGACAGGCGGGCCTCGAGCAGACCCAGGACGAGGTACTCAAAGGCACACCGGGCAAGCGGCTGTTTGAAATCGGCGCCGACGGACTGCGCATCCCGGTGGGCGTGGACCAATTGACGCCGGCGGTGAACGGCAAGGACATCAAACTCACGCTGAATTCGGACCTGCAGTACTTTTCCCAGCAGGCCATCCAAAGCCAGAAGGACAAGCTCAGCGCCGAGTGGGGTGTGATTGTGGTCCAGGACGCCAAGACCGGCAACATCGTGGCCATGGCCGATACCGACTCCCCGGATCCGAACGACCCCGGCAAGGTTGCCGCCGAGGACCGCGGGGTCCGGGCCGTCACCGCCGCCTACGAGCCCGGCTCGGTGGAGAAGATGATCACGGCCGCAGCTGCGATCCAGGAAGGAAAGTCCAGCCCGCTGGACAGGTTCACCATTCCACCGACCTACACCGTGGACGGCCAGACCTTCAGCGACGCGTTCGAACACGGCACTGAGCAGCGGACGCTGGCGGGCATTGTCGGCTACTCCATGAACACCGGCACAGTCATGGTGGGCCAGCGACTGAGCAAGGAACAGCGCTATGACTGGCTGCGGAAGTTCGGCATCGGCGATGCCCCCGACGTCGGTCTGCCGGCCGAATCCAAGGGCATCCTGACCCCGGCCGACCAGTGGGACGGGCGCCAGCAATACACCGTGCTCTTCGGCCAGGGCGTCGCCCAAACCACCCTCCAGACCGTCCGGGCCTACCAAAGCATCGCCAACGACGGCGTGATGCTCCAGCCCCGGCTGATCGACAGCTACATCAACCCGGACGGTGCCGAGGAAAAAGTCCCGGCCAAGGCCCCGCAGCAGGTCGTCTCCAAAGAAACCGCCAAACAGGTCCGCGACATCCTTGAGAGCGCCGTAACCGAGGGTGAGATCAAAGAGGCTGCTATCGACGGGTACCGGGTGGGCGCCAAGACCGGCACATCCGAATCGCCCTGCGACGACGGCAAATCAGGGTTCTGCGGCTATACAGCCTCCATCATCGGAATGGCGCCCATGGACGATCCGCGGTTTATTGTTGAGGTGGTCCTGCAACGGCCCAAGGGAAGCATCTTCGGAATCACCAACGGACCGGTGTTCCGTTCGGTGATGAGCCAGACGCTGCGCACATTCAACGTCCAGCCCTCCACCGGCGAACCCGCGCGGCTGCCGCAGTACGCCAAGTAGCGCCTGTTCCACCTGGCACCCGGAAATCACCAGCCGACGCCACACCTATTGCCTGCGCGCCGGAGCATTTCCGCGTGCGCAGGTCCCGATCTACCAGTGCCCGATTCATTCAGTGCCAGATTTTTCAGTGCCCGATTCATTCAGTGCCCGATTCATTCAGTGCCCGATCCACTAGCACCACAAC
>NZ_JBFTZL010000257.1:0-3920 GCF_056406825.1 Arthrobacter sp. P1_A5
GCCTGCCGCCGTCCAGGGAAAGACCTTCCGGCAGCGCCGCAGGAACAGGCACGGCCGGGGCCTTCGCGGCGAGCTCATTCTCCCCACCCTGCCCGGCTACCGGACCCGCTCCGACCGCTTCGATGACTTCGTCCTGGACTCGGCCCAGCGGCTGCACGATATCTGGGGCAAGCCGCTCGACGGCGTCCGCTTCGCCGTTGACGAGATCCCCCCGGGCCTGGAGCAGCTCGTGGCGGACCGCACGCCCGCGCCGATGGGCGCTTTCACTGCTGCCACGGCCGAGGACGGACCGGTCATTACGCTGTACCGCCGGGTGGTGGAGCAGGTGTGCGGAACCCGGGACGAACTCCAGGACCTCGTGCACGACGTCGTCGTGGAATACACGGCCGAGATGCTCGGCGTACCCCCGGAGTCCCTCGACCCCGTCTATCGCCGCCGGTACTAGCCCGAGCCTGCTTCCGACCTGCCCCGGGCCTAGTAGCCCAGCGTGACGGGGACTTGCCGTTGTCCTGCCGCTTCCGGCGCCAGCGCCACCGCGGAAATGTCCTGCCGGCCGTCCCGCGCCAGAACAAGTGCCCCGTATGCCGGATCCCCGGCGGCGGACACCACATAGCCCACGAGCGGCGAGCCGCCCACGTCAGCGGGGATCTTGATGGACACGGTGGTTCCGCCGGCAATGTCGGCGGTGCCCGCGGTCCGGATCTTGCCGTCCGCAGTGATCGGCGTGTAGGTCACGGTCGCCCGGCCGGCGGGGGCACCGAGAACGAGCTGCCGGTCGCCCGCGCGCGGAACCGCAACGATGTGCTGGCTGCCCAGCCGGGCCGAGGCGGCGGAAAACGCGATGTCCGCCGCGTCCCCGGCCTGCAGTCCCCGCGTGAGCCGGGCAGCGGCCGCGAACGAGACATCCGAGCTCGCCGCCACGGTGTAGGTCCCGGCCGGGACCCCGGCCAGGGAAACTTCCGTGACCGCGCCGGCCTTCGCCGTCACCACGCCGCCCCCGGGCAGCGCCTTCTGGCCGTCGGGACCATACAGCTTGATCTCGACCACGGCGTCGGTGGCCCCCGGCACGGCGACTTCGAGGGCCGGTCCGGCGTCGGCGAAGCCGGGCTTTGCCTTGAGCGCGGCCAGTGCCGCGGGATCCTGGATGTCGAGACCGGCGGCCACCTGGCTGACGGACGGGGCGGTGCCGGGGGTGATGAAGTCGACGCCGCCGGGAGTGAGGCCGCGGAGCACGCTTTGCTGGATCACGGCAGCCACCGGGCCGCCGGTGCTGCGGACCCGCACGCCGAGCCGTTCCTGTCCCGGCGCGAGCCCGGCCAGGATGATGGAGCGGGAGCTGCCGGGCGCCACCAGCAGGCCGCGGCTGCCGGGAGCCTGGATCGGGCCTTCGGAACCAAAGAGGTCCAGGCTCACGGTCGCCGGCGTGCTGGAGGCATTGGTCAGGTTCAGGACTGCCGACCGGCCGAGCGCCGTGTTGGCGCCGACCAGCCAGAGATCGTTGCCGGGCTGCTGGCACGCGGCGGCCGCGGAACCCTGGAGGTCGCCGTCCTCGGCCGTGTAGCTCAGGACGGCGCCGGCAGCCGCCTGGTGGTTGTTTTGGGCATCGGCGCTGAGGACGCTGATGTTGTCCACCTCGCGCTGGGGCAGGACGCCGGCGACCAGCACGGGCGTGCGGGCCGGGGGCGCGGAAGCTGCGGGCGCGGAAGCTGCGGGCGCGGCGCCCGGCGCGATTTCGGCGAGGGGGGCACCTTTGAGCGGGGCGAGCCGGCTGCCGGGGATGATGCCGGCGCTTGAGCCGAGCACGGCGGCGCTGACGGCTGTCTTCGCGGTGGCGGATTCCGGACTGAACTGGGGGTCGGTGCCCACGGGGGTGCCCTCAAGCAGCCGGGCCGGGCCCGGGCAGACCCCGACGCTGCTGCCGGCCGGAACCGCGGCGACCGGGGCCTCGAGCTGCCTGCTGGCGGGGTTCTGGGGCGTCAGCGACGCCGCCGATACCAGGCCCCCGCCCGCGGCAACGAGGGCGACCGCGGAGAGGATGCCGCCGATCACTCCAGCCCGCGGCAGGCGCCCCTTCCGCGGCGACGGACCCGTCGCGGCCTCCGTTTGGGTTTCTTTTTCGTTGTCGCCCTTAGACATGCTGAGGTTCCTTACGCAGGGAGGCTTCGTCCCTGGACAGGCCGGTGTTGGACCGGCGGGCAGGCATGGGCACGGCGAGGAGGACGGTCAGCCCGATCATCACGGCCTGCGCAATCCCAATCAGGACCGCCCACGGCGCTTCGTAACGGATGCTCAACTGGCCGCCCTGGGCCGGCAGGGTGAAGGCCTGCGACCATCCCGACGTCGTTGAGGTCAGGCGGCGCCCGTCAAGCCAGGCGCTCCAGCCCGGATCGGCCCGCTCGGCGAGCACCACCAGGCGGCCCTCGGGGCCGGCCGGGACCGTGCCGGCCGCCGAGACTTCTTCGGAAGGGAGCAGTCCGATGGCGGCGCCGCTGCCGTCCACTACCCGGACCCGGTGCGCGACGTCGGAGTCCGTGATGCCGGGCCGGTCCTGCGGGCTGACCCGCCAGAGCCAGCCCGTCCCCGTCTGTCCGACGGCAACAAGTCCGGGAACTGCGTCCATGCGGCTGGCCGTCAATTCGGAGGCTGAATCGGCAACCCGGAGAACGACAAAGCCGACGCCGAGCCGCTCGAGGTCTTCCCGCGGATCCACGCCTTCGCCGGCGACGATGGTGGCCACGACGTTCCGGAGCGATCCGGCGACGGCGTCGTCGTCGCGGACCGTCTCCTGGCCCGGCGCTCCCAGGATGCCGCGGGCGGCGGCGATCGTTGAGAGTGCGTCCAGGGTTGTCCCGGCTCCGCGCATGAGTGTTGCGTCGAAGCTTCCGTCCTCGTTGCTGGTAATCAGGAGCGTCCTGGACTGTTCCGGGCCCTCGCCGCGGTCAACCGCCGTGGCGGGCAGCGTGCGGGCCTGGGCAGGCTGGACGAGCCTCGGGGTCCCGAGACCGGAGTGTCCCGCGGTGGCTGCCGGTGCCTGTGTTGGTGTCTGCGACGTAGGCTGCAGCAGGTTTTGTGCGGTCCACACGGTGAACCCGGCCAAGGGGGCGGCCAGCAGCAGGACCATGGATGCCGCGGCCGTGCCGCGGATCAGGACCTTCCGTGCCAACCCGGTACCGGCGGTCCGGTCGGCGGCGTCCAGGAGCCCTTCGGCTCCGATCAGGGCAGCGCCCAGGAACGCGAACGCGGCCGCCGAAACGGCGGGGCCGGGGAACGGCGTGACCAGGACCTCGGCGCTGGCGCCGGAGGCGACATGCCCGGCGAGCCAGCCGCCGGCCAGCATCAGGACGGCCACGGCCCACAGGCCCCGTGCCGTCCGGGTGCGTCCGGCCAGCACAAGCCGGCGCGGCATGAAGAGTKCGGCCAGGGCCAGCAGCAGCACCGGCAGCCCGAACAGCAAGGCCAGCAGCAGTGCCCACGGCAGACCGGCCGGCCCGGCGGAACCGGCGGCGGACCCGCCGAAGGCGGTGAGCCCGGTGAGTCCGGCGCCGGCGTCGAAGTTCAGTGGCTGCCCCAGGGCCTGTTGCCACAGTGGGGCGGCGTCGAAACCGAGCGGCAGGCCCGGGTCGGCAAGGAGCGCCCGCGGCCGGTCCAGGACCGAGAAGGCGAAGGGCAGGAACAGTGCCAGGCTGGGCAGGAGCGCCCACCACACCGTGCGGCCGCGCCGGCCCAACAGCACGCCGCAGAGGGCCACGACGGCCATGGACGGCAGCAGCAGCGAGGGCGCCGCGGCGGTGACGACGGCCAGGGCGAGGCCCGCGGCGGCGGCAGCCGTCCACGACGGCGTCCCGTTGACGCCGGGACGGGCGGCCGGCGTGGGGATGGGCCGTCCCTGTCCCGGGGCCGGGACGGCATGGATGCCGCGG
>NZ_JBFTZL010000258.1:0-3894 GCF_056406825.1 Arthrobacter sp. P1_A5
GGCCAGCGGCACTCCCATGATGGCGAGGGTGATCCCGACGACGAGACCGTCAACCGCGGCCACCATGGCCGTGCCGCGGACATACCCGCCCAGGACGACGGTACTGCGATCCGCCGCCAGCCGTGCCTTGGCGCGCTGGTCGGCCGGCAGCATGCCAATGAGAAAGGCCCGGATTTCGGGCCYGTCCTTGAGGAAGAAGAACAGGGTGACGGCCATCAGCACCGCGCCGGTGAAGATTTCCACCGCGGTGCGGGCACCGGTGAGGGCTTCTGCACTGAACGTGCTCGAGGTGAAGAACTCCCGCACCGAGTCCATGACGGCGGTGATCTGTTGGTCGCTGACAGGGACAGGTCCGTGGTTCAGGAATGAGTGCAGTTGTTCGACTCCCGCAGCGGYCCGGGCCGTGAGCTCGCCCCACTGGTTGGAGACCAGAATGACGATGCCGGCGATGACGCTGCCGAAAACGGCGAGAATGGCCACGAACGAGGCAACCACCGCGAGGGCGCGCGGCCACGCGTGCCCGGTGAGCCAGCGGACCAGCGGGGAGATCGCTGCGGCCAGGATAACGGCGATGAGGACGGGGATGATGACGAGCGGGATGCGGCTGGCGGCCCAGATGATCGCCCATGCGAGGGCGGACACGGCGAGGACCTGCACGGAGCGGATGCTGGCGCGGCCCAGTCCGTCCGACCAGATGGCCGGCATTGCGCTGCGGGGTTCGATCATAGGGGTTCTCCCGGCGTTCGGACGCGGTGGCTAGGCCCAGCGCAGGGGTTTCGGCCTGGACTGTTGCCACGCATAGTAGAACCGCAAGCGGGCTTCGTTGCCGCGCTGCTGCTCAAGGGCGTGCAGGCGCCCGAAGGTAAATCCGGCGCCGGGGCCAGCCGCGGCCTGCCCCGCCAGCACCAGTAGGGTTTCCCGGGTGACGACGCTGTCCTGGAAGTCTCCGAGGATCTCCTGGATGCCCTCCGCGGCCCGGGCAACGTTCGTTGCTTGAGTGCCGAAAATGGGGGCAGCCGCCTCTGCGGCATAGCGCAGCCGCTTCGCAGCCTTCCGAACTTCATGCAATGCGGCATCTTGCGGTGTCCCGCCTGCGCCGCCGTCAAGGGACCGGACCGCCGCCTTGAGGCGTTTTCGTTCCGCGGAGACGAGCCGTCCAACCGTCCCCGGCGCATCGTTGCCTGCCCCGCCGCTCAGCGGAGGTACCGCAAGGAAGGCATCGAGGGCATCGAGGAGGCGGAAGTAGCGGGTGCTGTCCAGCGCGGCCAGGCCGGTGGCAAGGCCCTGTTGCTGGACGGTGCCGAGGTGCTCCTGGATCTGCTGCGCGACTGGTCCGATTAACAGCTCCGGAGGTTCGGCACTGATCATGTCCTTTAGCCGGGCACGGATGACCTCGGCGTCCCGGGCCTGGCCCACGTTGCCGGCGAGCCACTGGAGCTCGCCCCTAAGAAACCTGGCCGACGTCGTATCTGTGAGCGTTCGAAAGGTTGCCAGTGCCGACCGCAACCGGCGGGCGGCCACCCGGAATTGATGCACGGCATCGGGCGCATTGACCCGGACGCGAGGATCATTCAGCTTCACGGCGCGTACCTGTTGGGATACGTACGAGAGCATGACGTCCGAGGCCGGACCGTCCCGGCTCGGCTTTGGAGCCGTGGCCGGATTCTCCGGATAGTCCGGTCCGAGCGCCCGGGCGAGCTTGGACGGGTGCGTGGCGATGGTGACTCCCTCTGCGGCGCACAGAGCGTCAGCGTCCTGGAGCAGCCGACGGGGGCCGTCGGCGAGTTCCAGTTCCCATTCCCGCCACCGCGACGGTCCCGCGCAGGTTAGCAGGGATTGGGCCTCGACACGGTCGTCACTGAAGTTGGCAAGGACTGCGCCGTCGGCGGCGTATAACGGCGTCAACCTCCGGCTGGTCCGGATGTGTGCAACCGGAATCAGCGCGTGGCAGCGGCTGTGGACGAGGACCAGCTGCCGCAAATTTTCCGGCACGGCATCCTGATCGCCGCCAAGCGGCTCCTGTATAGCCCGGCGCTCCCCCACGGCGACCGGCAGTTTGAGGTGCCATCCTGGATCCGGACCGGCGGACCGCCGGCACAGGGTGATCCGTTGCCTGGCCAATGACAGTGCTTTGGTATCAAAGTAGACGGCGTCCAGCATTTCGTTGACGGGCTGCCCGGCGCGATCCACCCCTGGGATTGATGCCAGTGGCGGGAGGGCGTCGGATTCCGAAGGGCTGTACTTGCGTTCCACCTCGATCGCGTCGGCGGCCATGCTTCATTTTAGGAACTCCTGCACGCGCCGGGCGTGTGCCCAAAGGCCCCTATCGGAGGAGATTGTCACGGGAACCGGGTGCTGGGGACGGGTGGCCGCCCAGTTCAGGCCACGGCCCCGCGGAAGGCGCACAGACGCGGCGGTATGAGGCTGGAAAAATGACTTGCCCGGGCATGCGGCGGCGAGTAACTTTCGGAGCAGTGGGCCGGCGGACCGCTGGCCCCCTGCGAGAGGACCGCCATGCCAACCATAATCGGCCACCACGATGTCAAGGACAAGGATCACTGGCTTGCCTCGCCGAAGCGCGAAGAGGTGTTCGGCCCACTGGGGATCACCAACATTCGTACGTTCGTCAACCCCCAGAACCCGACGCAAGTCGCAGTGATGATGGATGTCCCTGACGTGGATGCCCTCATGGCCGCGATGCAAAATGACGTAATGGGCGAGGCGATGGCCTACGACGGCGTACTGCCCGAGACCCTGGTCATCCTGGTCGAGGCCAAGCCCTAGCTTCACCCGGGCGGACACCGCCGGCGGTGCAGGCGGATGTGGCGAAGCTCCGGTCAAATAGCGGTTGACCGGAGCTTCGGGTCCATTATGGGCAGTGGTTCCTGTGTATTGGCCGGGAATAGGCTGACCGCTAGTGGTTCAGCAATTCGCCCATGAGGGGCGCATTGCGGACATCGTCGGTCAGGGGGCTCAGCCCCCACACGTCCTCGATGGTGTGCAGCAAGGAATAGTGCGAGTAGGCGGCGTTGGATGTGAAGTGCTTCCGCGCTGCCGGGCCGGCAAAAACCGTAGCCACCCGGTTGTCGTCTTTGCTGCCTTCATCCCACGTGAGCACCAGCAGGGAGTTCTGCGTCGTGAAGGCCGGGGATCCCAGGATCCTGGGCACTTCGCGGGCGAGCCAGTCGTCTCCGGTGCCGATGGAGCAGTCGTGGGTGTCGTGGCACATGTCCGGGCTGATGAAAGCGTAGTCCGGCAGGGTCGACGGCGACTGCAGGTCCTGCCCCAGCCGGTCATACGGAACAACATGGTCCGAGCAGGAGGCCACGTCGTCCGTCACGGCAGGGTAATACATGAACGGATTATGCTTCACCGCATACCGGCGGGAGTCATGCGCGGCGCAGGGCGCGGGCATGCCCTCGGCATACATTTTCCAGGTCCGTCCGGATTGGGTGATCTCATCGGCGATCGAACGCACATCGGCGGTGCACGAGTCCGGTTTGCAGTCGCTGGTGATCCCCGCGCTCGTTCCGCTCGTGAGGGCGAGATAGTTGGGCAGGCTCGGGTGGGTGATGGCCCGGTAGTTGGCGGCCACCGAGAATTCCGCCGCAAGCTTGTTGAAGTAGCCCGCTTCGCTGGCGCCCATGATCTGCGAGGCCGCCTTGTTCTCCTGGACGATGACCACAATGTGCGCGATTCCGCTGCTGGCCTGCCCGCCCGGGGCGGGGTGCGGGGCCGGCTGCGCGAAATACGGGGATGGTGGTGGGGCCGCGGCGGTCGGGTCCTGGCCGGGGGACGCGGGCGGCGATTCGGTCCCGGCCGGCCCGGCAGGCAGGGACCCGGCCGGTGGGGACCCGGCAGTTGGGGACTGAGAAGGCGGGCCGGCCTGGAAGG
>NZ_JBFTZL010000259.1:0-3874 GCF_056406825.1 Arthrobacter sp. P1_A5
CTTGCCGGCTTTCCTCGACGCCGTCGGGGTGCACGAGCCGCTCCCCGTGATGGGAAACTCGCTGGGCGGGGCCGTCGCCATGAAACTGGCTGCCGAACACCCGGAGCGTGTTTCGGCGCTGGTTCTTGCGAACAGTGCCGGGTTTGGCAAGGAGGTTGCACTGGTATTGCGCCTGCTCGCGGTCGGGCCGCTCGCGGCGTTGCTGATGCGTCCGGATCCAGTGGCTTCGCGCCGCACCGTCCAGTCGATTTTCTACGACAAAGCACTGGTGACCGACGCCCGCGTTGACCACGCGTTCGCTTTGTCCCAGCGGGCGTCCCACCGCCAGACCCTCCTCGACGTCGCTCGCGACCTMGGAACCATCTTTGGCGTCAGGGCCGGGTGGCGGAAGGCCCTCCTCGGGGCGTTGGCGCAGTCGGAGACTCCCACGCTCGTGGTCTGGGGCGACCACGACCACATCCTCCCGTTCAGCCACCTCGAGGCGGCAGTGGCAGCGTTGCCACACGCCGAGTCGTACACATTCTCGAAGACGGGGCACATGCCGCAGATCGAACGGCCCGACGAGTTCGCCGCGGTGGTGGAGGACTTCCTGTCACGGGTGCCGGCGGGGAGGCAGGCGGCGGCCATCTGAGGCGTGTGGGCGATCGGGAGGCAAAAATAGCTTGCCCTGGCTGTAATTACTGGCCGTGTCCCGGAAACTTTGCTTTCAAGCGGGACATTCGGCCCGCCGTTATAAGAATTGGGGGCTACACAATGCATTCACATCGCGCCAGACTCTTCACTGCCGTCACCATCGCAGGTTCTTCCATCGGCCTCGTCCTTGCCGGCTGTGGGCCACAGCCAGGGGCTCCGGCCGCCGCTTCGAGCCTTGTCGTGAGTACCATGGCAGACCGCACGGCGACGTTAACTTTCCCACCTGCTTCCACTGCAGGACCGACGGCAACTGCCGCCAGGGCGGTACCGGCGTCGGAGGTTCCCGCCTCAGCGGGTAAGCACGGGTCTCCCGCGCTGAAGACCTTCACGTTCCCGGACGGACACATCTCGTTCGCCTATCCGGAGACGTGGACCGTGCGAACCGTGCACCCGCCCGCCGGCCTTCCCGGCGTTGAGGTCACCGTTGCTGACGGTGCGGGAAACGATCTGCTCTTCCTGGCCAACGGCGTCACTGCAGGGTGTGCTGGCGGTCCCGTGACGCGTCACGTGTTCGATCACAAGGCAGTTTCCGGAATGACGGCGCCGGACGGCAAGAAGCCCGTCTTCGGATTCGCTGTGGAATCCTCTCGTGATGGCGATGCCTACTTCATGGGGCTAACTGATCCCCGGTCGCTGAAGGAGGGCGAGGGCGTCGCATCATGGTGCAATCTCGTCTCCACCGCCAACGGCGGACTGTTCACCCGGGTTCTTTTCGGCGACCCGGGGTTCCCGAACAGGGAGGCCGCGAAAGCCTGGATGGCGACAAACCAATACACCCAACTCAAAGCACTGCTGGTCAGCCTGAGCTACACCTGACGGTCGGACCGAGGATCGCGGCCGCTCGTACCCACGCAGGAGCGAGCGGCCCGATCACGGTCACTTCCAGGTGAGGCCGACATGCAGGCCGGTGGCGAGGTGGTAAGACCAAGCGGCGCCGAGAGGAACTACGCTGCAGATCCGCCTCATGAGCACACAATAAATGACCTTTGAATAAAACGACCCCGCACGCGTCTGCGTGCGGGGTCGTTTCGGGTTACGAAGGAGGTGTGAGACCCGAGGCTAGTTGGCGGAAATTGCCAGAAATTAATCACCGTCATTCCGTGGATTTTTCTCTAACGCTGTCGGATAACTGACCTAGTTGGCGAAGACACTTGGAGACGGCGACTCCGGCCTGTACTTAGTCACTTAAGGTCCTGTTCGTCCCTGGTTCTGAGAGTGGTTGCCATTCGTCATCGATAAACGGTTCATAGACCGACCCGAAGCGCTCATGGGGCTTCTTTTTCGAAGAACAGCGCCATGACGTCGGCCGGCCAGTCCGTCGCGCGACTCGTTTCCTTGTCGACGTGGGCAACGGTCATGACGCAGCGCGACACGTTCGTTCCGCCGGAATCGACCATAGCGCACTCGATAAGCGCATCGGGCCCGCGGAACTCTCGCACGAACGACGTGATGGTGATCTCCTGATCGCCCCGAGCAGGCCGCAGAAAGTCGATCTCCATCCTCCGGACCCAGACCATGAACGGCAATGTCCCCAGCGTTTCCAGATCCCAACCGACATAGTCCCGCAGGCCCTCCATCCGGTGATCTGCGTAATAGGTCGCGTATTCCCCCGTGCTCACGTGGTTGTAGGGGTCGAGCTCGGAGAACTTGACCCGGTGCGTGCTCTTGTAAACGATCGGTACCTTCGACATTCAGCGCCCCTTCGCTTGCCACAATATTGCTCGCCGAACCCGCAAGCGAGCCGATCCGCCCCCAGCGGTTCAGGAGCCCGTATCCCCGTCTGAGGAGCCGCCCCTTCGGCCCCACGAGCCGAAAAGTGTGGGGCGGGCAGGACCGGTAGGCGACCGCACCCGACGGACGGCCACCATGGCACATGCCCCAATCAGCACGCCGATGAACACGAGGGAAAGACCGACGGTGAACCAACCGCCATGCCCAAAAAGCATCATCACAACGCCCGCCAGGGACAGGCCCTTCGCCGCGACGTCCAGATACAATGGGCCCCTCAGGTTCTCCATGCAACTAGGGTAAACCCGTCACACTCCACCAGCGCCGCCCGGCTATCGAGGCTCTGCGACGCCGCCATTCAGGCCCTCCTCGAACCGGACAGGAATGACCGCCCGTAACGGACGGTGGAGTGGAACCGGCGCGCAACTGGCCTGAGCGGTGAGCGCTTCGAGGATGAGCTTTGCCCATGAAGCGGAAGTGTTGGGGTCGCGTCCCGCAAAAACGGCCCCGCACGCGTATGCGTGCGGGGCCGCCGTCCCGGTTTATGAGCACAACAGGAGCGAGCGATGGGACAGAGAGTTGGGAGGAACTAGAAGTCCCAGTCATCATCCTCAGTATTAACAGCCTTGCCAATCACGTACGACGAACCCGAGCCCGAGAAGAAGTCGTGGTTTTCGTCAGCGTTCGGCGACAGGGCCGACAGGATGGCCGGGTTCACGTCGGTGACGGAGGCCGGGAACATGGCCTCGTAGCCCAGGTTCATCAGGGCCTTGTTGGCGTTGTAGTGCAGGAACTTCTTGACGTCCTCGGCCAGGCCGACGGAGTCGTAGAGGTCGTGCGTGTACTGGACCTCGTTCTCGTACAGCTCGAAGAGCAGCTCGAAGGTGTAGTCCTTGATCTCCTGCTTGCGCTCCGCCGACAGGCCTTCCAGGCCCTTCTGGAACTTGTAGCCGATGTAGTAGCCGTGGACGGCCTCGTCACGGATGATGAGGCGGATGAGGTCGGCCGTGTTCGTCAGCTTGGCCCGGGAGGACCAGTACATCGGCAGGTAGAAGCCCGAGTAGAACAGGAAGCTTTCCAGCAGCGTCGAGGCCACCTTGCGCTTGAGGGGGTCGTCGCCCTGGTAGTAGTCCATGACGATCTGGGCCTTCTTCTGAAGGTTCTCGTTCTCGGTGGACCAGCGGAACGCCTCGTCGATTTCCTTGGTGGAGGCCAGCGTGGAGAAGATGGAGGAGTAGCTCTTGGCGTGCACAGACTCCATGAACGCGATGTTCGTGTAGACAGCCTCTTCATGCGGGGTGAGCGCGTCCGGAATCAGCGACACGGCGCCGACGGTGCCCTGGATGGTGTCCAGCAGGGTCAGGCCCGTGAACACGCGCATGGTGAGCTGCTGCTCGTCCGGGGTCAGCGTCGCCCACGACTGCACGTCGTTGGACAGCGGCACCTTCTCCGG
>NZ_JBFTZL010000260.1:0-3843 GCF_056406825.1 Arthrobacter sp. P1_A5
GCGATCGCGTCGCCGCGATCGCGTCGCCCACTACCTTGGCGACGGCTTCGGCATCCTGCGCCGATTCGAGGACAATTTCGCGGCCAATGTTTTGAATACCAATCTTTACTTCCACAGCAAGGCCTCCCAGCCAATCAACGTCCAAAAAATGTCTAAGGTCAATCTCTAGTTGTAGTCTAGGTCTCTTTGGGGAAGCGGGAGATTCCGCGCCAAGCTAAACGGTAGATGAGGTCGCTGGCTACATCGAGATCCAGATTCCCGTCCGTTTCCAGCCAATACCGTGCGCTCACGTGGGCCATGCCGGCGAGTCCGCGGCCCAGCAGCTGGGCCTCCAGTTCAGGCAGTTTGGTGTCCTCGGCGATGACGTGCGCGACGGCGTCGGCAAAGGTCTTGTTGAACGTTTCCAGCCGCGCGCTGACGTCGGGGTCGTTAATCAGGTCCGACTCGAAGACGAGCCTGTGGGCCTGGTCGTCGTGCGCGATGAAGCGGAAGTAAGCGCGCATGACGGCCTGGACGCGCTCGTCATTGTCGGTGGTGGAGTTCAGGGCGCCAAGCAGGAGGTCGGTCAGCTTGCTGAGGTGGCTGTCCAGCAGAGCCAGGTAGAGGTCCCGCTTGGAGGGGAAGTGCTGGTACAGCACCGGCTTGCTGACGTGGGCGGTCTCGGCGATCTCGTCCATGGCGGCACCGTGGTATCCGTTCGCCACGAAAACTTCCTGCGCGGCCGCCAGGAGCTGCGCCCGGCGTTCGTCGCGGGGGAGGCGGGCCGAGCGTTGTCCGCTCCGGGGCTGCACTGCCGTCGGCTTGCCCGACTCGTCCCGCTCCAACGGTGCCTGATGAACCACTGTCGGCCTTCTTTCCCTTATTCACCCCATTGCGCGCAATGGCAATCGTCTGCATTTTGTACTGAACTACCTTGCACTCAATTACACCTTACGCGCGGGTAATATGACCTGGTGGTATCTTCGGGCATAGATTGAAGTATGGCTTCCAAGTTCACCGCCGCCGGTGCCCCCGCAACCCCCCAGACGAAGCTGGATCCGCAGCCCGGACCGCTGGTCGACCCGGCTGCGGACCTCAGTCCGGACGAGGTGGAACGCTACTCGCGGCACCTGATCATTCCGGAGGTCGGCGCGATCGGCCAGCGACGCCTCAAGAACGCGAAAGTCCTGGTGATCGGTGCCGGTGGCCTCGGCTCCCCGGCGCTGCTCTACCTCGCCGCCGCGGGGGTCGGCACCCTTGGCATCGTCGATGACGACGACGTCGACCTCAGCAACCTCCAACGCCAGATCATCCATGGTGTCGCGGATGTGGGCCGGCCGAAAATCGAGTCCGCCCGCGACGCCCTTACGGCCCTGAACCCGCTCGTGGATGTCCGGCTTCACAACGTCCGGCTCGACGCGTCCAACGCATTGGAACTCTTTGCCGGCTACGACCTGATCCTCGACGGCGCCGACAACTTTGCCACGCGCTACCTCGTCAACGACGCCGCCGCCATCCTCGGCAAGCCCTACATTTGGGGATCGATTTTCCGTTTCGACGGCCAGGTCAGCGTCTTTTGGGAACAGTTCGGGCCCACCTACCGGGACCTCTACCCGGAGGCGCCGCCGCCCGGATCCGTGCCGTCCTGCGGCGAAGGCGGCGTGTTCGGCATGCTGTGCGCCGCCGTCGGAGCGCTGATGGTGACCGAGGCGGTCAAACTGATCACCGGCGTCGGCCGGTCCCTGCTGGGCCGGCTGGCGCTCTATGACGCGCTGGGCGGCACCTGGCGCGAGATCAAGGTGACCAAGGACCCGGCGGCTGCACGAATCACCGAACTCACCGACTACGAGGCCTTCTGCGGGATCACTCCAACGGCGGATCCCGGTACCGAGCACACTGTGACGGCGACCCAGCTCGCCACCATGCTGGCCTCCCGCAAGGCCGGCCTCAAGGACTTCCACCTCGTGGACGTGCGGGAGCAGGGAGAATACGAAATCGTCCGCATTGAGGGGTCGGAGCTGATCCCGCAAGGCCGCATCCTTGCCGGCGAGGCGTGGCAGGAACTGCCCCAGGATGCCGAAATTGTCTTCCACTGCAAGGCCGGAACACGATCCGCCGCCGTCCTGTCCGCAGCCCGCGCCGCAGGGTACGGGCGCGTCAGCCACCTCGAAGGCGGCATTCTCGCCTGGGTAAGGGACGTGGAGCCCGGGAAACCGGTGTACTGAGCCTTGGCGGGCCATATGGCCAGCAAGGCCGCGATACCGCACAACACGCTCCGCTGAGCGGCGCCCTAAAACGAAAGGCTTGGTCATGAGCGAGGAAAATACAGTGACGTCCCAGCGCAAGATTGGCTCGGGGTTCGGCCGGGATTCGACGGCGGCCGACGTCATTGCCGGCATCGACCTGACCGGGAAGACCGCCATTGTCACCGGCGGCTACTCGGGGCTGGGCTTGGAGACCGTGCGGGCGCTGGCCTCCGCCGGCGCCACCGTCGTGGTGCCGGCCCGGCGGCCCGAGCATGCCCGCGACGTCCTGGCCGCGGCGGGGCTGACGCCGGCAACGGCTGGCGGCGGCGTCAGCGTCGCCGAGCTGGACCTTGCGGACCTGGCCAGTGTGAAGGCGTTCGCCGCCGGCTTCCTGGCCGGCCTGGCGACCGAAACGGCACCTGGCGCCGCGCCTGACGCGGCACTTGGCGCGGCGCCGGGCTCAGGCCGCAGCCTGGACATCCTCATCAACAACGCCGCCATCATGGCAAGTCCGGAGCAAAGGGTGGGACCCGGCTGGGAATCACAGTTCGCCACGAACCACCTGGGCCATTTTGCCTTGACCAACCTGCTGTGGCCGGCTCTTGCCGCGGCGCAGGGGGCCCGCGTGGTCTCGCTGTCCTCGACCGGCCACAAGCTCTCGGCCATTCGCTTCGATGACATCAATTTCGACGCCGGCTACGACAAATGGCGTGCCTACGGCCAGGCCAAGACGGCAAACGCGCTCTTCGCCGTCCAGCTCGATGCCCTGGGCCGGAACTTTGGCGTGCGCGCCTTCGCAGTACATCCCGGCGGGATCATGACGGAGCTGCAACGGCACCTGCCGCGGGAGGAGATGATCGCCGCGGGCTGGATGGATGAGCACGGCAAACTCGACCCGCGCTTCAAGACACCCGCGCAGGGCGCCGCCACCTCGGTCTGGGCCGCAACTGCGCCGGCGCTCGAAGGAATGGGCGGCGTCTACTGCGAGGACTGCGACATCGCCGAAGCCACGGTGCCGGGATCGCCCGAAGCCAGGATCAGGGGAGTAGATGCCCACGCGGTGGACCGGGAGGCGGCCACACGGCTGTGGCAGGTGTCGGCCGATATGACCGGGATCAACGCTTTCCCCGGATAATCCAGGGATAAGCCGCGGCGCGGGGAGGCGCGGGCCAGCTACGCGGTTTCGCGGATGTCGCCCGTTGCGGGGCCGGCGTCGCCGGGGTCGCCGGGGTTGTGGACAGCGGCGTTGTGGTCCACGGGGCACGCGGCCCCGGAACCGGCGGCACCTGCAACCGTTGCGCCGGCGGTGGGCTCCACGGTGATGCCGTACAGCGCCTCAAGACCGGCAATGTAGGCGTCCTGCTGTCCGTTGGAGGCCAGTTCGCGGGCCCTGACGGTGGGGACGTGGAGAAGCTGCTTCACCATGCGGCGCAGGGCAAATTCGACTTCTTCGGCGGCGGCCGTGCAGCCGTGCCGGGCCCGGACCTTTTCCATTTCCGCATCCAGGACGTTCATCGTGTGGCGGCGCAAGGCGACGATCGCCGAGTCGACGCTCCTGGCCTCGCGCTCCTGCTCAAAGGCGCTGGCCGCCCCGGCCACGATGCTGCTGGCCTGTTCG
>NZ_JBFTZL010000261.1:0-3841 GCF_056406825.1 Arthrobacter sp. P1_A5
GCCCACGATCCGGCGGACAGCGGCCGGTGAGCGGAAGATCAAGTGGCCGTCCACGCGGATCTTCAAGGCCAGCGTCCCCGACTCGAACGTGGACGTCAYCTTCGTCCAGGGCACCGAGCCGTCCTACAAGTGGCGTGCCTACACCGCGGAACTGCTGGTGCATGCCGAGGCCCTGCATGTCGACTACGTCATCCTGGTCGGTGCGCTGCTGGCTGACGTGCCGCACAGCCGGCCCATTCCGGTCAGCACCTCCACGGACGACGCCGCACTGCGTGAGCGGATGGACCTGGAGGCCTCGCAGTACGAGGGCCCCGTAGGGATTGTGGGCGTGCTCGGCGAGGTGGCCCTGCTGGCCGGGCTCCCGACCGTGTCGCTCTGGGCGGCCGTGCCGCACTATGTAGCCCAGGCCCCGTCGCCGAAGGCGCAGCTGGCCCTGCTGCACCGGGTCGAGGAGCTGCTCCAGGTCCCGCTGGACACCACGGAACTCGTGGAGGAGGCCGACGCGTGGGAACGCGGCGTGGACGAGCTCGCTACAGAGGATCCGGAAATTGCGGCGTATGTGCGCCAGCTGGAGGAGGCCAAGGACACCGCCGACCTCCCGGAGGCCAGCGGTGAATCGATAGCCCGCGAATTTGAGCGCTACCTCAAGCGCCGGGGCAAGGACAAGCCCTAGGCCTCGTCCCGCTTTCCCCGGACCAGAGTCTTATGACCCTGACGGCGGGCGCCTGTCGCGGCGAGAGTTGGACCTGGCCGCGACGCCGGCCAACACCGAGTGGAGGGCACACCATGACAGATCACAACTACATCTTGTTCGTGTCGTCGTACGCCGACGAGGGCTCGGCGGAAGAGGATTTCAAGGCGATCAAGGGCATGGACGACGCGGCCGTCGCGGCTGCCGTCGTCCTGTCGCGTGACTCCTCGGGCAAGACCGAGGTCAAGGAGCACGGCGGCGGACTGGTCGCCGGCGGCACCAAGGCCGGCGCAGTCGGCGGCCTGGTGGTCGGACTGTTCGCTCCGCCACTGCTGCTGTCCGGCGTGATCGGTGCCGGGATCGGCGCTGGTGTGGGTGCCATCAGGAAGCGGCATGAGGAAAAGTCCATCGGCGTCAACGCGGAGGAGTTTCTGCCGCCGGGCTCCTCGGCGATCGTTGCCATCGTCGATGACCTCTACCTGGACCGCGTCGACAAGGCGATCAGCAAGGCCACCAAAAAGGTCAGCAAGGCTGTCGAAAGTGGTGACTACGACGCCGTCGTCAAAGCCGTGAACGAGGGCGACGAGAAAATCATCGAGGCCGCTTCGTCCTGACCGGCCGACGCAGCCACCGTGGAGACGGCCGCTGGGTTTTGGGATCTTCTCCGGCCGGGGCCGATCGAAATCCGGTTAGAGTTCGACGCCGAGCAGGGCGTCGACCGCGTCGCTGACCAGCGCGGCGTCCGTGGCCGAGGCCTCCCCCGGGGCGGCCAGGGCGGCCTTGGCCCAGGCATCGACAGCGGCGAGTGCGCCGGGCGCGTTCAGGTCGTTGGCGAGTTCGGTCCGCAGCCCGCCAAGCAGGGCCGCGGCGGAGCCTTCCGGCGCCACGGCGAGGGCCTCGCGCCAGGTGCGGAGCCGGTCTTTGGCCTCGGCGAATCCGGCGGCGGTCCAGGACCAGTCCGTGCGGTAGTGGTGGGCCAGGATCGCGAGGCGGATCGCGGCAGGTTCTTCCCCGTCAGCCCGGAGCCTGGAAACCAGGACAAGGTTGCCCTTGGACTTGCTCATCTTTTCCCCGTCGAGGCCCACCATGCCCGCGTGCGCGAAGTGGCGGGCCAGCGGCACGCCCGCCAGCGAGTACGCGTGGCCGGCGCCCATTTCGTGGTGCGGGAAAATAAGGTCCGAGCCGCCGCCCTGAACGGTAAATGGCCTGGGCAGGTACTCCTGGGCGATCACGGTGCATTCGACGTGCCAGCCGGGCCGGCCCTCCCCCAGCTCGCCACCGGGCCAGCTGGGCTCGCCTTCGCGGGCAACCCGCCAGAGCAGCGGATCCAGCGCCTGGCGCTTCCCGGCCCGGCCAGGGTCGCCGCCGCGTTCGGCGAAGAGTTCCAGCATTTCGGCGTCGGAGAGTCCGGAAATGGATCCCAGGGTCCAGGCGTCGACGTCGTCCGTCGAGTGCTTCCCGGCGGCTTCGACGTCGTAGTAGACGTCGCCGTCGGGCTCGCCGCCGGTGCCGGGGACGCGGTACGCGAGTCCGTTGCGCAGCAGGCGCTCGATGGCAGGAACGATCAGGGGAACGGCCTCGACGGCACCGATGTAGTGGTCCGGGGCGAGGACGTTCAGGGCCTCCATGTCGGTCTGGAACAGCTCGATTTGGCTCGCGGCGAGATCGCGCCAGTCGACGCCGGTGGCCGTGGCGCGCTCCAGGAGGGGATCGTCGACGTCGGTCACGTTCTGGACGTAGGCGACGTGCTGGCCTCCGTCCCGCCACGCGCGGTTGAGGAGGTCGAAGGCGACATAACTGGCCGCGTGGCCCATGTGCGTGGCGTCATAAGGGGTGATGCCGCAGACATACATGGACTGCTCACCCGTGGCCTCCAGGGTGACAATTCCGCCCTTGGCGGTATCGAAGAGGCTCAGGGCGGGCATGCTGCCGGGGAGCTGGGCAACAGGGCGGGAGGTCCAGGATTTCACAGACCAAGCCTAGTGCTAGGCGCTGATGACATTGAAACCGAGCAGCAGGAACAGCGACATTCCCAGGATGATCCGGTACCAGACGAAGAGCCGGTAGCCGCGGGTGGAGACGTATTTCAGGAACCAGCCGATGATGACGTAACCCACAATGAAGGCGATCACGGTGGCCAAGGCAGTTTCCGGGAGCCCGTACGGGCCGGTGATGCCTTCCTTGGAGACCACTTTGTACAACTGGTACAGGCCGCTGCCGAACACGGCGGGGATGGCCAGCAGGAAGGAGTAGCGGGCCGCCGCCTCACGGGTGTAGCCCATCAGGAGCCCGGCGCTGATCGTGCCGCCGGAGCGGGACACACCGGGGAACAGCGCCAGGGCCTGCGCCAGTCCGTAAAAGAGGCCATGTTTGTAGGTCAGCTGCGTCAGTTCACGGTCCTGCCGGCCGATGGTGTCGGCAACCGCGAGGACCATGCCGAAGATGATCAGCATGGTCGCGACGCCCCACAGGCTGCGGAGTACCGATTCGATCTGGTCCTGGAACAGCAGGCCCAGGACGATGATCGGGATGCTGCCCAGGATCACCAGCCAGCCCATGCGCGCATCCGGGTCCTGCCGGGAGACTTTGCCGGTCAGCGAACCGGACCAGGCACGGATGATCCGCAGGATGTCGCGCCAGAAATAGACGATCACCGCCGTCTCGGTGCCCAGCTGCGTGATGGCCGTGAAGGCGGCGCCGGGATCGGACGCTTCCGGGAGGAAGGCGCCGACAATCCGCAGATGGGCGCTCGAGGAAATCGGGAGGAACTCGGTCAGCCCCTGTACCAGGCCCAACAGAGCCGCTTGTATCCAGTTCACGTTTATAGACCCTACGTTACGAAGCAGCCCGACCCCGTAAGCTAGCTGACATGCAGCAGCGTTATGTCGGCAACAGTGGGTTGCGCGTGTCCGCCCTATCCCTCGGCACCATGTCCTGGGCCAGGGAAACCGAGGAACAGGATGCCGCCGCCCTGGTGCGCACCTTCGTCGATGCCGGCGGAACCCTGATCGATACGGCGGCGTCCTAYGCCGACGGGCAGGCCGAGGCGATGCTCGGCGGAATACTGGGCGACGTCGTGGCGCGCTCCGAAGTGGTGATCTCCACGAAGGCCGGACTGACGACGGCGGACGGTCGCCGCAGCGTCGACAC
>NZ_JBFTZL010000262.1:0-3841 GCF_056406825.1 Arthrobacter sp. P1_A5
GTACAGGACCTGGACGGCGAAACGGCCGAAACCCACGCCGTGATCGTCCGCACCGACCAGTGGCTGGCCGCCCACACTGATGCGCCGCGTGCCCTGCGCCGGATCATCATCGAACAGCGCAGCCAGCTGCACCGTTCCCTCAGGGCGCAGGCTCTGACGGCACCGGCCCAGGCACCATCGACCGCTCCGTAACGGCCCTTTTGACGGCCGAAAACGGCAGCTATAGAGCAATCGATGGGGTAGACCGGGCCGCTATGGAACTGGCCGTTAGGGGACCCGGTGCAGCCACTCCGCGGTGCCAAACTTGGTCTCCACGCGGCGGCGGGCGGCCTCCAGCTCGGCGTCGGTGAGGACGGACGGGGTCGCGCCGTAGCGTTCGGCGAAGACGTCCATCATCGCCGCAACGATTTCGGCGCGGGCCAGGCCGGTCTGGCGGCGGAGCGGATCCACGCGCTTCTTGGCGCTCCTGGTGCCCTTGTCGGACAGTTTCTCCTTGCCGATCCGCAGCACCTCCACCATCTTGTCGGCGTCGATGTCGTAGCTCATGGTGACATGGTGCAGMATGCCGCCGTTGGCGAGCCGCTTCTGCGCGGCGCCGCCGATCTTGCCGTGCTCGGTGGCGATGTCATTGAGCGGCACGTAGAAGGCGCTGATGCCGACCTTTTCCAGGGCCGCCATCACCCAGGCGTCGAGGAAGCGGTAGGAGTCCGCAAAGCTGATCCCGTCCACGAGGGTCTGCGGGAGGTACAGCGAGTAGGTGATGCAGTTCCCGGCCTCCATGAACATCGCTCCCCCGCCGCTGATCCGCCGGACCACGCTGATGCCGTGCCGGGCCACGCCCTCGGGGTGGAGTTCGTTGCGGACGGACTGGAAGCTGCCGATCACCACGGAGGGCTCCTCCCAGTCCCAGAACCGCAGGGTGGGATTGCGCCGCCCGGCGCCGACTTCCTCGGTGAGGACCTCATCCAGGGCGACGTTGACGTGGGTGGGGAGGACGGACGGGGCGATGATGTTCCAGTGGTGGTCCGCCCAGCCGGTGGCCTTCGCCAGGGCGCGGCGGACGGTGACGGCGACGGCGTCGGCAGAAAAACCGAACAGCACGGTGCCTTCGGGCAGCGCCTCCGTCACGGCGTCCGCGATGTCCGCGGCGCTCGTCTCGACGGGCAACCCGGTGAGCGCCCGGTTGATCTCCGGCAGCGCCTCGTCGGGTTCGAGGAAGAAGTCCCCGCTCAGCGAGACGTGGGCCAGGACGCCGTTGACGACGTCGAAGTCGGCGACCACGAGCTTGCCGCCCGGGACCTTGTACTCGCCGTGGTGACGGCCGCCGCCGTCGTCGTCGGGGCTGGGAGCGGTGGCCGCAGGATGGGATGTCATGACCTCCATCCTGCCGCATGCGTCCGGGAACCCGGGTCACCCGGTCAGCCGGAAGGGCAGCAGAGACGCAGAAAGCCCGCACCGTTGCCGGTGCGGGCTTTCCATAAGACCTTGGGGAAGAAAGTTACTTCTTGCCGCCGAAGCCCTTGAAGCGAGCGTTGAAGCGCTCGACGCGGCCTGCGGAGTCCATGATGCGCTGCTTGCCCGTGTAGAACGGGTGGGACTCAGAGGAGATTTCGACGTCGATGACCGGGTAGGTGTTGCCGTCTTCCCACTCGATGGTCTTCGAAGAAGACACGGTGGACTTGGTCAGGAACTTGACGCCGGAAGCCAGGTCGTTGAAAACAACAGCTTCGTACTTCGGGTGAGTATTAGACTTCATAATTGGACCTTTGTTCGCACAACTGGATTTTGCCAGTTGCCAGGTATGAGTGGGATGGCCGGCGGAAAGCACCGGACGGCCAGCTATCAATGATAGCCGATCCCCGGACCGCTGACGAACAGCATTGGCGCACGTCAGCGCGGCGCGGCCGCCGCACGATGCAGGGCGCCTCAGTCCTTCGGGCGGAGCTCCCAGAACGCCACCGCCGACGCCGCGGCGACGTTGAGCGAATCGACGCCCGGGCGCATCGGGATTCTCACGGCGAGGTCGACGGCGGCCAGGGTTCCTTCGCTCATGCCCGCGCCTTCCGTCCCAAGCACCAGGGCCAGCCGCTCCGGGCGGCGCGCCGCGAGCACGTCGAGGTCCACCGCGTCCTCCGTGAGCTCCATGGCCGCCACGGTGAAGCCTTGCTCCTGCAGCGCGGCCAAGCCTTCCGCCCAGTCCTCCAGCCGGGCCCACGGCACCTGGAACACGGTGCCCATGCTGACCCGCACGCTGCGGCGGTAGAGCGGATCCCCGCAGCGCGGCGAGACCAGGACGGCGTCCACGCCCAGGGCCGCGGCCGAGCGGAAAATGGCCCCGACGTTCGTGTGGTCCACGATGTCCTCCAGCACCGCAACCCGGCGGGCTCCGGCGAGCAGGTCCGCCAGCGGCACCGGGGCGGGCCGGTGCATGGCGGCCATGGCGCCGCGGTGCAGGTGGAAGCCGGTGATTTGCTCCAGCAGAGCCGCGGGGCCGATGTAGGCCGGCACCTCCGGGTACTGCTCGAAGACATCGGCGAGGTCCCCGGCCCAYTTCTCGGCCAGGAAGAAGGACCGCGGCCGGTGCCCTGCGGCCAGGGCCCGGCGCAGGACGCGGGAGGACTCGGCGATGTACAGCCCCTCCGCGGGTTCCCGGATTTTGCGCAGGTGCACGTCCGTGAGCTGCGTGTAGTCCGCAACCCGCGGGTCGTCGGCGGATTCAAGAAAGTGAAAGGTCACGGGCAGGTCATTCCTGGGAGGCTGTTGGAAGGGCTATTTGAACAGGTTGGCGATCATGAACCCCAGCGCCACCAGGCCCAGGGTGAAGATGACCCCGCGCAGGACCGCCGGGGAGAGCCGGCGCCCCACCCTGGAGCCAATCACGCCGCCGATCAGGGAGCTCACGGCGATCAGCCCGACCACACCCCAGTCGATCCGGTCGAAGGCGAACAGGAGGTAGGAGGCGGCGGCCACCACGTTCACGCCCAGGACCAGGAAGTTCTTCATCGCGTTGGCGTTCTGGATGGTCCCGGTCATGAACACGCCCAGGATGCCGACTAACAGGATGCCCTGGGCCGCCACGAAGTAGCCGCCGTAGACGCCGGCGAGATACACCAGCACCACGAGCAGCACACCGTGGCGGCGGTCCCGGATCGCGTGCTCGGGGTTCTCCTCGCGGTTCCTCACCCACCGCTGCAACCGCGGCTGGAAGACCACCATCAGCAGGGCCAGCACGATCAGGACGGGGGCGGCGTAGTAGAAGACTTTCTCGGGCAGGTGCAACAGCAGATAGGCGCCGGTGACGGCACCCAGCAGCGAGGCCGGCAGAAGCCGGAGCAGCTGCTTGCCGCGGCCCTCGAGTTCTTTCCGGTAGCCCCAGGCGCCGGTGGCGTTGCCGGCCACGAGCCCCATGGCGTTGCTGATGGAGGCCGTGACGGGGGCGTAGCCCAAGGCGATCAGCACCGGGAACGTGACCAGGGTGCCGGATCCGACGACGCTGTTGATGGTGCCCGCCCACAGGCCGGCGAAGAATATGAGGGCACTATTGAAGAGCTCCACGCGCGGTCAGCGGCCCCGTCAGCGGCTGGCGGTCGCGGTGTACCGGCCCGCGTTGACGCTGACGTCCAACGGCAGGCCGAACGTTTCACTCAGGTTTTCCGCCGTGAGGACCTCCGGCAACGGGCCGGAAGCCACGACGCCGCCGTCGCGCATGAGCATCGCATGCGTGAAGCCCGGCGGCACTTCTTCGAGGTGGTGGGTGACCAGGACGATCGCCGGGGCGGCGTCGTCGCGGGCGAGTTCGCTCAGGCGCTGGACCAGGTCCTCGCGGCCGCCGAGGTCGAGC
>NZ_JBFTZL010000263.1:0-3808 GCF_056406825.1 Arthrobacter sp. P1_A5
GGGGTGCACCGACGTGCACCCCGCCAGCAGCATCGCCAGCGCCCATCCGCCGGCCAGGGAGAGTCGGCCGATCCGCGTCATCGGTCCATGCTAGCGGCCGGTATTGGTGCGGCCAATGCTGTCTGCATTCCCGGCCTCAGGCCAGGCTCAGGTCAAGAAACTGCCCGCACCCGGTCCAGGGCCCGGCTCCCCCGTGTCCGGTCACCCTCCGGGATGCAGCGCGCCGCGGACGGTGCCCAGCAGGGACAGGAACCGCTCGTTGTCCGGCAGGTCATCGATCAGCACCACACCCTCGGGAGCGGCCAGCGGAATGCGCCAGTTCGGGTATTCGGTGCTGGTGCCCGGCTGGTTCTGGGTCCGGGTCTCCCCCACGGCGTCGACCAGCGCCACCCCCAGCAGCGCTGACGGGGCCAGCGCCGTGTAGGCGTACAGCGCCTCCACCGTGGTCCGGACGTCCGTGCCGTTTTCTGCCAGCAGGCCGCGTGCCCGGACCCGGGCCAGCACGGCCTCCTGCTCGGCCGCGGCCTCGGCGCGTTCTTCCGCCACGGGCCGCCGCAACAGCCCGAGCGATTCGCGCAAGGTGACGTGTTCACCGGCGAGGTAGCCCGCCGTCGGGGGGAGATCGTGGGTGTTGACGCTGGTCAGGCACTGCTCGCGGTAGTGCTCCGGCGGAATCGGGCCATCGGCGTCGTGTTCGAACCAGAGAATCGACGTGCCGAATATCCCCCGCTCGGCCAGGTAGCCGCGGACCCACGGCTCGAACACCCCCAGGTCTTCGCCAATCACGATCGCCCCGGCCCGTTGCGCCTCGAGGGCAAGGATGCCGATGAGCGCCTCGTGGTCGTAGTGCACATAGGTGCCGCTCTCCGGCCCCCCGCCCTCGGGGATCCACCACAACCGGAACAGGCCGAGGATATGGTCCACCCGGATGCCGCCGGCRTGCCGCARCACSGTSCGGAGCATGTCCCGGTAGGCSGCATASCCSGATTCKGCSAGCCGKCCCGGRTGCCATGGCGGCTSSGACCAGTTCTGGCCCWGCTGGTTGAACATGTCCGGGGGCGCACCAACGCTCACGCCCCGGGCAAGAACGCCGGAGAGAGTCCAGGCGTCGGCACCGCCGGGTTTTACCCCGACAGCGAGGTCATGGACGACTCCGATCCCCATCCCCGACTGGCGTGCCGAACGCTGGGCCGCCTCGAGCTGCTGGTCGCAGAGCCACTGCAGCCAGCAGTGGAATTCGATCCGGGCTGCCAGCCTCGGCCGCTGCTCGACACAGTACGGCGACGCCGGGGATGCAGCCGCTCCGGCCCATTCCGGCGCCGACGGCGRCAGCTCTTCGGCGAGCGCAGACCACAGCGCAAAGTCCTCTAGCCCCTGCCCCTGCTCGGCGCGGAAGTCGGCGAACTGCCGGGTGCGCGCCGGCCCGCGGCGGACCGCAAACACGCGTTCCAGCGCCGAGAGCTTTGCCGCGTAACTGGCGTTGCGGTCCAGGAGGTCCCGGGAACGGTTGGCCGCCTGCTGGCCTTCGGCCAGGCGTGCCACCTCGGCCCGGCCGGCTGCGTCCAGGTAACCGTATTCCGGGATTTCCTCCACCCGCAGGTAGAGCGGGTTGAAGAAGCGCCGTGTGGTGGGCAGGTACGGGGAGTCCTCGACCGGCGGCACTGGTTCGGCGGCATGCAGCGGATTGACCAGCACAAAGCCGGCCCCCTGCTCCCCGGCAACCTCGGCGAGGTCCCCGAGATCGGCGAAGTCGCCAATCCCCCAGGACCGGGAGGACCGCACGGAGTACAGCTGGGCCGTCAGTCCCCAGGTGCGGCGTTCCTTGAGCAGGGCCGAGGCCCGGAGCCGGCCGGGCGTAACTACCAGCGGACACTGCGCCGCCGTGCCCGCGGCGTCGGCTCTCAACGTGTGCCAGCCGAGACCGAGGCTGCCGGGTATGGCGAACGTGGCACGTCCCGTGAGGACGCCGTCGACGTCGACCGGCTGGTCCCAGTTCTCCCGCTGGGCGGCCTCATAGCTGCTGCCGTCTTCGGCGTCGATCCAGACGCGGACTTCGCTTCCGTGCGGGACGTGGACCTCGACGCGGGACTCCTGTCCCTCCCTCACTACAAGGACCGGGGGCAGGATGCGCCGCCAGTGTGCCAGCCGGGACTCGGCCAGGGAGCGTTGCTGCTCCTGGGGCCCGTTGGCGGGGACCCCGAGGGCCGACAGCACGTCCTGCAGGGTCCCGGCGGCCACGGAACGCTGCACTCCGTCCCAGCCCCAGTAGCTGGTGTCGACGCCATAGGCTGCGGCGAGTTCGCGCAGGAGCGTGTCGGCCGTATCAGTGTCCCCGGTCTGCCCGGGACTTCCGGGGGCCGCGGCGTTGCCGGCGTCTGCAGGATGATTGGGGTTTGGACGGTCCTCGGGGTTTGCGGGGGTCTCGGGGTGCGTCTGGTCCACCATGCGCCCACTCTAGACGCTGCCCCTACCGCCCGCCGCCCTTTCCGTGGATGTGGGAGTCATCTACCAGTTCGTTGAGTCCTTGGCCGGTTCCCGGCGCGGACGGCTCCTTCGGCCCGTTTAGGCGCCGCTACAGCGGCCGCGCTAGCCTTGAAGCCTATGGTTGACGTCGAACGGTTCCGGATCCTCCTGCGCGAGGAACGTGACCGGAAGCTTGCCCTCCTGCCCGCCCTCCGCCGGGACATCACCTCGGTCAATGCCGCCCGCCTCGACTCCAACGTCGACGACGAACACGACCCCGAGGGCACGACGATCGCCTTCGAACTATCCCAGGCCTCCGCGCTCCTGGAACAGAGCAGGGCTTCCCTGCTGCAGATCGATGCCGCCCTTGCGCGGATGGACGAGGGCACCTACGGAATCTGCGCTGTATGCGCCACCCCGGTCCCCGAGGACCGGCTGGAGGCCAGGCCCTGGACCGCGTACTGCATCGCGCATGCCTCGGGCAAGGCATGAGTCCGCCCGGCCTGCTGGGGGAACCGAACCTCGCCCTGACATGGTGGGAGCGGATCGTTGCCGGATTCACCCACGCCCCCAGCCCGCACGTGAGCAGTATTGAGCTCGTGGCGGTGATCCTGCTGGCAGTGGCCGTCTCCCTGCCCCGCCTGTCCTGGCGCTACTTTGGCCTGCTCGCCACCGTGACCCACGAACTCGGCCACGCGTTTGCCGCCCTCACCACCGGCCAGCGGCTCGGCGGCATCCGGCTGGGCCTGGACCACTCCGGCACCACCACGACGTACAGCAGGAGCCGCCTCTCCGCCGCCTGGTCGACGTTCTGGGGCTACCCCGTGCCCGCCGTCGTCGGGGCGGCGATGGTCTGGTGCGGTTTCAACGGCTGGGGGCCGGCCGCGATGTCGGTGGGCACGCTCATCCTCCTGGCGTCCTTCCTGTTCCTCCGCAACGGCGTGGGCCTCCTCATCACGGCCGCCGCCGTACTGGCCGCGGCGCTCCTGGTGCTGTTCGTGCCGCCGGTGTTCAACGGCCACGTGATGATCGTGCTGGGCCTGGCGCTGCTGGTCGCTGCCGTCAGGGACCTCGGCAAACTGGCCAACGTCCATTTGCGGCACCGGGACAGGCTMCCGACGTCGGACGCGTACCTGCTGGCCAGGGCCACCTCCATCCCCGCCGCGGTGTGGATTGCCCTCTTCGCCGTGGTTGTGGCCGGGGCATGGTGGTTTGCCTGGCAGCCGATGGCCCCTGTGTTCGCGGCCGCGTTGGGGCCGTTCCCTTCCCGGCCTTAGGCTGGGACCATGAGCCTGAGTACCCACACCGACGATCCGGGATTCAGCACCAAGGGCGCGTATGTGAC
>NZ_JBFTZL010000264.1:0-3798 GCF_056406825.1 Arthrobacter sp. P1_A5
ACACCGCGAGCCGCGGGTCCGTGCAGTTCTCTGGGGTCGTTCAGGACACAGGTTCGCGCTGGTCTCAGGTTTGCGCAGGTCACAGGTCCGCGCGCAATCAACGCACAATTTACGCAAGAAGAAGGTCCACGGGGGCGCCATGAAGTACCAGCAGCCGAGCCTGAACTTCCTTGGTGCCACCGACACCGTGACCGGTTCACGCTACCTGATCGACGCCGGCGGCGGGCGCGTGCTGGTGGACTGCGGACTCTTCCAGGGCTATGAGCGCAGCCGCGAGCGCAACCGGGCGCCCTTTCCGGTGCCGCCGCGGTCCATCGACGCCGTGGTGCTGACCTACGCGCACCTGGACCACACCGGATATGTCCCTGCCCTGGTCAGGGACGGGTTCGGCGGCCCCGTGTACGCCACGGCCGGCACCACAGACCTGTGCAAACTCATCCTGCCGGACAGCGGCCACCTGCAGGAGGAGGCCCGGTATGCCTCGCAGCGGGGGTCATCCGCGCATGATCCCGCCCTGCCCCTCTACACGGCTGCGGACGCCGTCGCGTCCCTCAACAGATTCAAAATCGTCGAGTTTGATGTTCCCCTTGACCTTGGCGATGGCATGGAGTTGACGTTCGTGCCGGCCGGGCACATCCTGGGGGCCGCCCAGGTGCACGTCCGGCTTGGCTCCCAGTCCGTGCACTTCACCGGGGACCTGGGCCGGGCCGATGACCCGTTCATGTATCCGCCCCGTCCGCTCGGCGAAACCGGCATCCTGGTGACCGAATCAACCTACGGCAACCGGAAACACTCCACTGAGGATCCGGAGAAGCTGCTGGGAGAGATCATCAACCGCGTCGCGAAACGCGGAGGGGTCATCATGTTTGCCGCGTTCGCCGTCGGCCGGGCCGAAACGCTGATGCTGTACCTGTCCCGGCTCTTGCGCAAGGGCGCGATTCCTCGCATCCCGGTCTACGTCAACAGCCCCATGGCCATCGACGCCTCCGAAATGTACCAGCGCCACCCCGAAGAACACCGGCTCAAGCGGGAGGAGTACGTGGACATGTACAAACTGGCCAAACTCACCCGCACCGTGGACGAATCCAAGTTGCTGAACCTGCGCGGCGGCCCCATGATCATCATCTCGGCCAGCGGCATGCTGACTGGCGGACGGATCCTGCACCACATCGCGGCGTACGGCCCCGACCCGAAAAACGCCATCATCCTCAGCGGCTACCAGGCCAGCGGCACGCGGGGGGCCACCCTTGCTGCCGGTGAACGCGAGTTGCGCATCTACGGGGAGGACGTCAAGGTGCGGGCCGAGGTTATCCAGATGGAAAGCCTGTCCGCGCACGCCGACGGCGACGCCATCATCGCGTGGATGAGGACGGCAGAAGCAGCGCCCCGCATGACCTACATCACGCACGGTGACCCGGACGCGTCGGACGCCCTGCGTGTCAGGATCAAACGCGAACTCGGCTGGCGGGCGAGGGTGCCCGAATACCTGGAGACGATCGACGTCGAGGATCCGCGATGAACCCCGAGGCCGTCACCCGGTCCACCGTGTTGAAGGAGGTCCACGATCTCGCCCGGCCACTGAAAACCGATCGGGACCTCAACGGCCTCGTGCGGCGCGCGGCCGACTGCCGTTTTGTAGCCATCGGCGAGGCCTCCCACGGMACCCACGAGTTCTACACCTGGCGCGACACCCTCAGCAGGCGGCTCATCGCGGAGGAAGGCTACAACTGGATTGGGGTGGAAGGGGACTGGCCAGACTGCTGGCGCATCAACCGCTGGGTCCGCGGCCTGGAGGGGAAGGACCAGGGCGTCCACGCGCTGCTGGCCGGCTTCGAACGCTGGCCAACCTGGATGTGGGCCAACGAGGAAGTCGCGGCGTTCCTGGACTGGCTGCGCAGCTGGAACCTGGCCAGGCCGCTGGACAAACGTGTCGGCTTCTACGGACTGGATGTCTACTCGCTCTGGGATTCGCTGCGCGAAATCATCGGCTGGCTGCAGGCGAACGTTCCCGACGCCGTCCCCGCGGCGGAGCGCGCCTGGCAGTGCTTCCTGCCCCACCACGAGGACCCGCACCAGTACGCCTGGAGCACGCGGCTGGTGCCGCAGTCCTGCGAGCCCGACGTCGTGGCCCTCCTGACCGAGGTCAGGAACCGGGCCTTCAGCCCCGGCCGGCATGAGGAGGACGCCTTCGACGCCGTCCAGAACGCTGAAGTCGCGGCCAACGCCGAGCACTACTACCGCATCATGGTCCGCGGCGACAGGCAGTCCTGGAACGTCCGCGACCACCATATGGCCGACACCATCGACCGGGTCAGCAGGCACCTCGGTCCGGCGTCGAAGGGACTGATCTGGGAACACAACACACACATCGGCGATGCCCGGGCCACCGACATGGCGCAGGACGGCCTGGTCAACGTCGGGCAGCTGCTGCGCGAACGCCACGCGGGCGAAGGTGTGCTGCTGGTCGGCTTCGCAGCCCACCGCGGCTCCGTGCTCGCCTCCGACGGGTGGGGCCGCCCCGAACGCATCCTGACGGTTCCGGAAGCGCGCCCGGGCAGCCACGAAGACTTCCTGCATCAGGCCCTGGGGGTGCCCTCAGTGCTGGTGTTCGGCGACGACCGGACCGGGCCGTGGCTCTCGACACGGCTCGGACACCGGGCGATCGGCGTCGTCTACCACCCGGAACGGGACGCCGGAAACTACGTTCCGACCCGGATGGGGGAGCGCTACGACGCACTCATCTGGCTGGAACACACCGCAGCGCTGCGCCCGGTGCACCATGAAGGCCCGCCCCGCGAACCGGAGTTCGAGACCGAGCCCACCGGATTCTAGGCCGGTGTGCATTCCAGGAAGCAGGAATCAGCATGAGCAAAGCAATCATCGTCGGCGTCAACGGGTCCGCAGGCAGCAACGCCGCCCTGGCCTGGGCCCTTGACCGGGCCGCCCGGGACAAGCTCCCGGTCACGGTCGTCCACGCGGTGGACGACAGGTGGATGTCACCGGATTTTCARTACCACGAGATCATCCGGGAATCGGGGATGGAACTGCTTCGGGACGCTGAGACGGCCGCCCGTGAACAGGCCCCGGACGTCACTGTGGACATCCAGCTGCGTCATGGCAGCGGCGGCTCGGTGCTCCGGGAAGTCTCCAAGGAGGCCGCCATGATCGTGGTTGGCGGCCATGACAAACATTGGATGGGCGGCGGTCCCATGACGGACCGGGCCCTGCAGATTGTCTCGGCCTCGGAATGCCCGGTAGCCGTCGTGCCGGCGAAACCGGCCACGGGGGCAAAGGGCGTCGTGGTCGGCGTGGATGGCTCCGAGGAGTCGCTGCAGGCCGTCGCCTTCGCGGCCGCCGAAGCTGATTGGGGTGGAGACGAGCTCACCGTGGTCCTCGCGTTCAAGAGCCCTGCCCGGTGGGTCGAGAAGCAGCTGCCGACCAGTGGTCTCGCCGAGAGCATCGTCGAAGAGGACCGGATTGTTCTCGCCGAGTCGGTCGCCGGGCTCGGCGACAAATACCCCGACCTGGTGGTCCATCAGCGCCTTGAGACGAACACCGAACCGGCCAAGGCCCTCGTGGATATCGCCGCCGGCGCCAGGGAGTTGGTGATCGGAAGTCGGGGACGTGGCGGTTTCTCCCGGACGGTGCTCGGCTCCACGGCGCACGCTGTGCTCCTGAACGTGCCGTGCCCCACCATCGTCACGAAGGTGCATAAGGTCAAGCACGGGGACTGACCGCCCGGCGAGCAACCCGTTGCCGGCAAGGTCCCGGAACTGGCTGGAGAGCGCCCTTTTGGAG
>NZ_JBFTZL010000265.1:0-3788 GCF_056406825.1 Arthrobacter sp. P1_A5
GTCCAGGACGTGGTGCTCGCGGTTGTCCTTGGTGATCCAGCGTTCAATCCACGGGTAGGCGAACATGACCGTGAAGAGTATGCCCGCCGGGACGAGTGCCGGCAGCAGCACGTTGAACGTGAACATGTGGCCGAACCAGATCTGCTCGACCTTCCAGTCACCGATCGTGCCCGGCATCAGGCGGAGGGCGCCGTCAACGAAGCCGATGTACCAGTCAGGCTGGGTGCCTGCAGAAACCGGGGAGGGGTCGTACGGGCCGTAGTTCCAGATCGGGTTGATGGTGAAGAACGCCGCCATGATGGCAACGACACCGAACACGATGAAGAAGAAGCCGCCGGCCTTCGCCGCGTAAACCGGTCCCAGGGGGTAGCCGACGACGTTGCCGTCGTTGCGGCCCGGGCCGGGGTACTGCGTGTGCTTGTGCACAACCACCATGAAGAGGTGCATCACGATCATCAGCAGGATGAGCGCGGGAACCAGGAGGATGTGGAGCATGTACAGGCGGCTGATGATCATGGTGCCCGGGAACTCGCCGCCGAATAGGAAGAACGAGGTGTAGGTGCCGATGACCGGGATGGACTTGATGACGCCGTCGATGATGCGCAGGCCGTTGCCGGAGAGCAGGTCATCGGGGAGCGAGTAGCCGGTGAAGCCTGCGGCCATGGAGAGGATGAGTAGGACGCTGCCCACCACCCAGTTCAGTTCGCGGGGCTTGCGGAATGCGCCGGTGAAGAACACGCGGAGCATGTGTACGGAGACAGATGCGACGAACAGAAGGGCTGCCCAGTGGTGTACCTGGCGCATGAACAAGCCGCCGCGGACATCGAAGGAGATGTTCAGGGAGGAGCTGTAGGCCACCGACATTTCAACGTTCTTCAGCGGCGTGTACGAGCCCGCATAATGCGTCTCCGCCATGGACGGATCGAAGAAGAACGTCAGGAACGTGCCCGAGAGCAGCAGGATGACGAAGGAGTACAGCGCCACTTCGCCGAACATGAACGACCAGTGGTCCGGGAAGACCTTCCGGCCGAATTCACGGAGGATTCCGGAGCCGCCAACACGCTGGTCGACGAAATCGGTGATGCGGCCGCCTGTAGTTTTGGCGACGAAGACAGGGGCATCAGGCGTTGTTGTTGAGGACATGCTGCTCACGCTCCCAGTAGGTCGGTCCAACGGGTTCATGGAAGTCGCTCGTGGCGACGAGGTAGCCCTCAGCGTCGACTGCGATAGGCAGCTGGGGGAGAGGGCGGCTGGCCGGGCCGAAGATAACCTTGCACTGCTGGGTCAGGTCGAAGGTTGACTGGTGGCACGGGCACAGCAGGTGGTGGGTCTGCTGTTCGTACAGGGCAACAGGGCAGCCAACGTGGGTGCAGATCTTGGAGTATGCAACGATTCCGTTGTAGGCCCAATCTGCGCGCTCGGGGGAGGGGTTGAGCAGTGCGGGGTCCAGGCGCATGAGCAGAACGACCGATTTGGCCTTCTCGTTCAGCTTTCCTTCGCTCAGCTCGTTCAGCCCTTCGGGGATGACGTGGAACGCGGAGCCCATGGTGACATCCGCGGCCTTGATGGGGGTGCCATCCGGGTCGCGGGCCAGCCGCTTGAGCCTGCCGTCCGGGGCCGGGGCCCACAGAGTGTGGGCCAGCTTGTCGTCCGGCCGGGGGCCGAGGTCACCGAAGATGGCCAGGGCCGGCAGGGGGGCGAGGGCGACGGCGCCGAGCAGGGTGTTGCGGATCAGTGGCCGGCGCTTAATGCCGGTTTCCTCGACGATGTCATCGACGATGCGCACGGCAGCCTGGCGGTCTTCCTCAGTGCGGATCGCGTGGCGCTCTTCCGAGACCTCGTGGTCCGGCATAAGGGCCTTGGCCCAGTGGACGATACCGGTGCCGATGCCCAGCATCGCGAAAGCGGTGCCGATGCCCAGCAGGGCATTCTGGAGGCGGATCGTGGCGATCGCCGAGTCTTGCCCCAGATCGATCGCGAAATACGCCACCAGGAATATCAAGGTGCCAACGACCGAGATGCCGAACAGAAGGGCTACCTGCCGTTCTGCCTTTTTTGCGGCCTTCGGGTCCGTGTCAGCCAGGCGCAAACGGTGCGGGGGAATTCCAGGATCCTGGAACTTCTCCACCTCATTCTGACCAGCCGTAGCTACGGTGCCCGAGTCGTTCGGACCGCCGTCACTATGGTTGCCCATAATTCGCCTCATCCTTCTCTCGTCTCGGCGAGTGCCGAGTTAGGTTTCAATTCAAACTGCTGACGGGTCAGCAGAAAATTCTTACAGGTGCAAGGTCCGCTTATGAAGTGCGGGAAGTCAGCCAAATGGTGAACGCGATGATGACGCCCAGCCCGGCGATCCAGACAAAGAGACCTTCGGAGACCGGTCCCAAAGCACCAAGATCGGCGCCGCCGGGTGAACCGTTGGCCTCAATCTGCTTCAGGTAGGTGATGATGTCGCGCTTTCCCTCGGGGGAGATGTTCGCGTCACTGAAAACCGGCATGTTCTGGGGGCCGGTGACCATTGCTTCGTAGATGTGCTGCCCGGAGACACCCGCGAGGGCAGGGGCAAACTTGCCCCGGGTCAGTGCGCCGCCTGCAGCGGCGGCGTTGTGGCACATGGCGCAGTTGGTGCGGAACAGCTCTCCACCGTTGGCGGCGTCGCCCTTCTCATCGAGCACGCCTGCCTCGGGGATGGCCKGGCCGGGGCCGAGGGAGGCAACATAAGCAGCCAGCTGCTTGGTCTGTTCCTCGTTGAACTGGGCGGGCTTCTTGTAGGCCTGCGGGCCGTTCATCTGCATGGGCATGCGGCCGGTGCCGACCTGGAAGTCAACAGCGGCGGCGCCGACGCCCACAAGGGACGGCCCGGCCTGCGAACCGCTGGCACCCATGCCGTGGCAGGTGGCGCAGTTGGCGGCAAAGAGCTTGCCGCCTTCCTCTACGTCGCTTGCGCTATAGGTGGTGGTGTCGGCCTTGGCCTGGTTGACGGTGGTGGCAACGGCGTACAGCCCACCCGTGACCAAGAGGCCCATCAGCAGCAGTGCAATTGCTGCCAGTGGGTGACGTCGCTTCTGCGAGAGTGCCTTCACGTGGTGGTTCCTTTATTCGATCCTGCGGTGGCTCCGGGAGCCGCTTCTTGAAATTCTGCCTCTTGTAGAAAAAGAGTCAAGTCTGACTACTTGAGGACGTAGATGACCAGGAAGAGGCCAATCCAGACGACGTCCACGAAGTGCCAGTAGTACGAGGTGACGATCGCTGAAGTTGCCTCAAAGTGTCCGAACTTCTTCGCGGCGAAGGAGCGGCCCATGATGAGCAGGAAGGCAATCAGACCGCCGATGACGTGCAGGCCGTGGAAGCCCGTCGTTATGTAGAAGGCCGAACCGTAGGCGTTGGAGGACAGCGAGACATGCTCGGAAACAAGCATGGCGTACTCGGTCGCCTGGCCGGCGACGAAGAAGGAACCCATGAGGAACGTCAGGATGAACCATCCGTTCATCCCCCACTGGGTGAAGCTGAAGCGTCCGCCGGTTCGGCGCGGCTGGAGCCGCTCGGCAGCGAAGACGCCCATCTGGCAAGTAAAGGAACTTGCCACAAGGACGATCGTGTTAACGAGCGCAAACGGGAAGTTGAGCTTGGCTGTCTCTTCGGCCCACATCAGTCCGGAAGTCGAACGGAGTGTGAAGTACATGGCGAAGAGACCGGCGAAGAACATCAACTCACTGGACAGCCACACAACGGTTCCAACAGAAACCATGTTCGGGCGGTTCAGCGTCGGGTGCGCCGGGGTACTGGGG
>NZ_JBFTZL010000266.1:0-3770 GCF_056406825.1 Arthrobacter sp. P1_A5
CCTGCAGGCCCGCCGACGGCTCGGGCTGACCGCCACGTTGGTGCGGGAGGACGGCCGGGAGGGCGAGGTCTTCAGCCTGATCGGTCCGAAACGCTACGACGCGCCGTGGAAGGACATCGAGGCCCAGGGCTACATCGCCCCGGCCGATTGCGTGGAAGTCCGGGTGGACCTGCCCCGCGACGAGCGGGTGGCCTATGCCATGGCCGAGGACGCCGACAAATACCGGCTGTGTGCCACCTCCGAGACGAAGACCCGGGTGGTCGAAGAACTCGTCGCCGAACACGCCGGGGAACAGCTCCTGGTGATCGGGCAGTACATCGACCAGCTCGACGAGATCGGCGAGCGCCTGGGCGCGCCGGTGATCAAGGGCGACACGTCGGTGAAGGAGCGCCAGCGGCTGTTCGACGCGTTCCGCGCCGGCGAGGTGCAGACCCTGGTGGTGTCCAAGGTCGCCAATTTCTCCATCGACCTGCCCGAGGCGTCGGTCGCGATCCAGGTCTCCGGTTCATTCGGGTCCCGCCAGGAGGAGGCCCAGCGCCTGGGCCGGCTGCTGCGCCCGAAGAAGGACGGCCGCTCCGCCCGGTTCTATTCGCTCGTGGCCAGGGACACCCTGGACCAGGATTTCGCCGCGAAGCGGCAGCGGTTCCTCGCCGAGCAGGGGTACGCCTACCGGATCATGGACGCGAAGGACGTCGGCACCGCTGGCTAGGCGGGTGCCGGGGATGCGGCCATGCAACACACAACCTCCATTCAGAAAACTCCCAGAGTCTGGGAGCATCATGGGAACATGAAGAAGAACGGTCCCGAAGCCAAGCTGCTTGTCGTCGATGACGAACCGAACATCCGCGAGTTGCTCTCCACGTCCCTGCGCTTCGCTGGTTTCGAAGTCGTCTCGGCCGGCAGCGGACGCGAGGCACTGGCTGCTGCTGAGTTGCACTCCCCCGATCTGGCGGTGCTGGACGTCATGCTGCCGGACATGGACGGCTTCACCGTTACCCGCCGCCTGCGCGCCGCCGGCAAGCACTTCCCGGTCCTGTTCCTCACGGCCAAGGACGACACCGAGGACAAAGTCACCGGCTTGACCGTGGGCGGGGACGATTACGTCACCAAACCGTTCAGCCTCGACGAGGTGGTGGCCCGCATCCGCGCCGTACTCCGGCGCACGCAACCCCAGGTCGACGACGACGCCGTGATCCGGGTCGATGACCTTCAGCTCGACGACGACGCCCACGAGGTCCGGCGCGGCGGGACCGTGATCGAGCTTTCGCCCACGGAATTTAAGCTCCTGCGCTACCTCATGCTCAATCCGAACCGGGTCCTGTCCAAAGCCCAGATCCTCGACCATGTATGGGAGTACGACTTCAACGGCGACGCCTCGATCGTGGAGTCCTACATCTCCTACCTGCGCCGCAAAGTGGATATCGATCCCGACGCCCCGGCACTGATCCAGACCAAGCGCGGCGTCGGCTACGTTCTGCGGACTGCCGAGAAGCGCTGACCTTGCTGTACCGCTGGAAATCGGCGTCGCTGCGCTCGCAGCTCGTGRCCATCATGATGGCGCTCATGCTGGTGGCYCTCACGGCTACCGGGGCGGGCACGCTGACGCTGCTGCACAGCTTCCTGCAGGGCCAGGTGGATGACAAGCTCCGGGCCGCCGTCGAATCCGCGCGCCAGCAGCAGTCCTTCAGCCAACTGCAGGAAACCAACTCCACCGTTCCCACCGACTACTCGCTGATGCTCTTCAGCCCCGGTCTTCCGCCCTACACCTTCGGCGGCGACAAGGAATCCCACCCCGCGCTCAGCACCTTTTCCTCGGTCGAGGCCCGGGAACGCCAGCAGATGCCCTTCCAGGTCCGCGGATCCGAGGGCGGCAACTGGCGGGTCGTGGCCGTCAGCGTGGTGGATAACAACAACCGCGGCGCCGTCGTCGTGATCGGGCTGCCGTTGGACCCCGTGGATTCGGTGATGGAACACGCTGCCCTGGTGGTGGTGGGTGTGGGCCTGCTGACGCTCGTGCTGGCGTTCTTCATCGCCACGTGGACTGTTTCGCGGTCCTTCCGGCCGCTGGCCCGGGTGGAGAAGACGGCCGCCGCGATCGCCGCGGGAGACTTGTCCCAGCGTGTGGAGGTGGAGAACCCGGGCACGGAGGTGGGCCGGCTTGGGAGCTCGCTCAATGCCATGCTCGCGCACATTGAGACGGCCTTCGCCGCCAGGATGGCGTCCGAGGCGCGGATGCGGCGCTTCGCCGCCGACGCATCGCACGAACTGAGAACCCCGCTGGTGACCATCCGCGGGTTCTCCGAGCTGTACCGGCACGGGGCGTTGTCCACTCCTGAAGACGTGGCCACGGCGATGGGGCGGATCGAAAGCGAAGCCAAACGCATGGGAGCCATGGTCGAAGACCTGCTGCTGCTGGCCAGGATCGACGAACAGCGGCCGTTGCAGCAGAAACCCGCAGACCTGCTGCTGCTGGCCAACGACGCCGTGGTGGACACCCAGGCGAGCGACCGCAGCCGCACCATCACCCTCACCGGGATTGACGGCGCGGCCCCGGCCGCCGCCCCGGTGCTGGGCGACGAAGCCAAACTGCGCCAAGTGGTCAGCAACCTGGTCGGCAATGCCCTGCGCTACACGCCGGAGGGCACCCCTGTCGAAATTGGCGTCGGGGTCCGGACCGCACCGGACGGAACACGGCAGTCCGTGATCGAGGTCCGGGACCACGGACCGGGGGTTCCGGATGACGAGGCGGCCCGTATTTTCGAGCGTTTCTACCGGGCCGACACCTCCCGGACCAGGGAGACCGGCGGCAGCGGACTGGGCCTGGCGATCGTGGCCGCCATCGTCGGCTCGCATTCCGGGTCCGTGCGGGTCGGGAAGACCGACGGCGGTGGTGCCACGCTGGTGGTCAGCATCCCGCTCCTGGACGAAGAGGCCACGGAACGGTCCACAGCGGACTTATCCACATAGGGGCCGACGCCGGTGTCCGGCCGGCGCGCCGCCCGCCTACGCTCGAGGTGTCCGGAAGATCCGGATGAGGCAGCCGCTCCCCCGCCAGCTCTCACCGAAAATGTCAGCGCAATACGTCACCGCAGACCCGCTGACGGTCACCGTGCTCCGCCGGGCCGCGGCCGCCTCCCGAGTATTCGAGAGGCCTTTCCATGAGCATCATCTCCGTCGATACGGAACTCCTCCAGCTGAAGTCCGCCAACGTGCAGGCCACGGTGGAGAGGATCAGCGCGGACGTCCACGCCATGAAACGGGGGCTGGACGAGCTCCAGGGCAGCTGGCGGGGCTCCGCGGCGACTAATTTCCAAACCCTCGTGGCCGAGTGGACGCTGACCCAGGGCAGGGTCGAGGCTTCCCTGGCGTCCATCAACCTCGCGCTGAACTCCGCTGCCGCCACCTATGCGCAGGCGGAACAGGGCAATGCGCAGCGCTTCACGTGAGCCGCTCGCGCCCTCAGGCCTCGGGTGTGCCCTGGTGGAAGCGGAGGCGCCATTGCGCGCCTTCAAGGACCCACAGGGAGCTGCGCAGGGCCGATCCCTCACGGGTGTGGCTGCGGTAGGTCAGGAGGATGGTCTTCTCACCCAGCCGGTCCGCGCCCAACAATTCCAGCTCCACGGCTCCGCCCGGGTTGTCCTCGAGTGACATCATCATGGCGTCGCGGGTCCAGATCCGGCCGGAGCTGCCGATTTCGGTAAAATCCGGGTGGAGCAGCACGCCCGTGCGGCCCAGGTCCGCCCGGGTTTCGGGGCGGAGCAGTTCGCGTT
>NZ_JBFTZL010000267.1:0-3769 GCF_056406825.1 Arthrobacter sp. P1_A5
GCCTGAGTAAGGGTGGCATCATCCGGGACGGCTCTGACGGCTGCGTCGAACTTGTTTTCGGCCGTCTTAACTGCGTCCATTTCGTCCTTGGCTACGTCCTGGCTGGCCTTGACCAGGTCGTCGTAGGTCTTCGCGACCTGTTCCCGTGCCGATTTGATCTGTTCTATCGTGGCACCGGGTTTGAGTGTCTGTTTGAAATTTGTCAGGGATCCGGCGAAGGCACTGGCAGCAGCGCATGCCTGCGAAACGTTCTTCTCCGCTCTGGCGCTGCTGACACTGGTGCCGGGGCTGGACGTGCCGCAGCCCGTGAGCAGTGCGATGGCTGCCCCGGCTGCGATCGATCCGGCAAGGATCGGGTGTGGTCTGGACACTGGAGGCCCCTTTCCGAAATGGAATGCGGCAGGGAACCCTGCCGCACGTAAGTCCGACCATTGTCTGCCCGAAACACGGGCGTGGGCCTCATCCGGGGAAGGTGATACGTAGTGCTAGCACTCGGAATCCCTCGGCGCCCCGCCACCAACCGGGCGCCGACCGCGGGATCTCCTACCCACATTGGGCAGCAGCAGATCCCGGCCGTCGTTACGCGTCCCGTTCCCGGAAGGTATGGGCGATGGTGCCACGTGCGTCTGGATGACTGTCTTAGGGGCTTTTCCTTCCGGCATGCTGTTGTTGGGGATATTCTGGGGATCAGCAGCGCGAGCGGGCCGGTGATCATGGCTTGTGGAGGAGGGCTGTATAGCTTCATTGGCAGCCGCCTTGCAGTGGCAGGGCTGGAGGCCTTCCTGTTAGGAGCTGCCTTGAATTCTTCAATGACGAGACCACCCAACCGTTCTGGCGGCGAGGTTCCAAGGACGTTCGGCGTCGAGGAGGAATTCCTGCTCGTTGATGCCACGACGGGGCAGCCCGTACCCGCCGCGGAAGCGTGCTTGGCCAAGGCCCCTCAGCGCACTGAAACCAGTGGCGGCCCATCCTTGGCTTTGGAGGTCCAGCAAGAGCAGCTCGAGGCCGTTGGCCCTGTCTGTTCCACGCTGCAGGAAGTAATTGCGGGCATCCGCGAGGGCCGGCGGCTTGCCGACGAGGCGGCCCGTTCGGTGGGCGCACGAGCTGTCGCCGTGGCTACCAGTCCCATGCCGGCCACTCCTACCCTCGTAGAGCAGCCCCGTTTCCTGAACATGGCAACGCGGTTCGGGGTGACGCTCCGGGAGCAACTCACCTGCGGCTTCCATGTTCATGTCGGTGTCACCGACGGTGAGGAAGGGGTGGCAGTCCTGGACCGGATCCGGCGTTGGTTGCCCGTGCTGCTGGCGCTGAGCGCGAACTCCCCTTTCTGGCAGGGTGCCGACACCGGATACGCAAGCTTCCGTTACCAGGCTTGGAGCCGCTGGCCGACCGCCGGGCCCTGCGAAAGGTTCGGATCAGAACGGGAATACCACCGGTACGTGCAATCCCTGCTGACTACGGGCGTACTCCTCGATGAAGGCATGGTGTACTTCGACGCGCGCCTTTCCCGGAATCACCCGACTGTGGAGGTACGCATTGCCGACGTCTGCATGGAGGCCTCACACGCGGCCGCGATTGCCGCGCTGGTGCGGGGACTCGTTGAACGGGCCGCCCGGGAATGGCGCTCCGGGATTTCTGAGCCCCGGCTGTCCGCCGGGCAACTGCGCCTGGCGGCGTGGAAGGCAAGTCAATCAGGCGTCGACGACACCCTCCTGCACCCCCTGCTGAACATTCCATGCCCGGCTGGAGAAGCGGTCCAGGTCCTCCTCTCCCATATCCGGCCAGCCCTGGCCGACAGCGGGGACGAGGAGCAAGTAACCGCGGAAGCGGCCCGGATCCTGAGCGCCGGCACAGGTGCACGCCGGCAGCGCGAGATCATGATGAGTACACAGAGCCTGGCCGCCGTGGTGCTCGAGGCGGTGGGACACACCCACGGCGTCGAACACCACGGCCCAGCCCAGGCGGTCCCGGCGCCTGCAAGCTACCTGACGGATATTCCCAGATCACGTTCCTGATGACTCGGTTGAGGATATGGGTAACGCGGAGCCGGCTCCTGCCAGCGCCCGGGCACAGGCCCGAGCCGCGGTCCTCCCTTGGATGGTTCTGCTGGTGCTGGCCCTGATCTCTTCCGCGGTCGCCGCGGGTTCACTGGTGCTGGTCGGCGTTGACCTGGCCATCGGCAGGCAGCCGCCGGCGATGTGTTTATCGCTGGGCTGAACGGGGCTATGGCCACGGTCTTTTGGCTGTGGCGGTCCCATTCTGCACGACCAAAATTTCGGCACACTGAGTGGTCGTGATCATTTCCGCCACGTGGTTCACGTCCAGAGATAGCACGTCCAGGGATAGAAGGTCGGGCATTCTCGGTTTGGATCCGTCGTGGTGGCGTTGGAATTCCACTCCGAACTCGACTTCGAGCACGATTCTCGCGGGCTAGCATCAGGGGCGGCATCCGCAACCCTTGGCGAGTGCACCTGAGGCCCTTACCCTCACGACATATTCGGAACTTCCTTGACGGTGCGTGTGACAGGTGCCATAGTCTTCATATGGACCTGTTGGACAGCTGGACAGCTGCACAAGATCGAGTGGTGCGCGTCGGCGCGGCCGAAGCGGTCTTCGCATCCCTCCGCAGCGCAATCGAAGGCGGCAAGATTCCTGTCGGCACCCGCCTGGACTCGGAGGCATCGCTGGCCAAACAGTACGGCGTGAGCCGCACAATGGTCAGGGAGGCGCTGCGTTCCTGCACCGCATTGGGACTCACGGCCACCCACACGGGTAAGGGCACCTTCGTCATCGCTGACAAGGTGGCCCAGGACCTCAAACTCGGCAAATATTCGGCCAGCGCCCTCGTGGAAGCCCGCCCCCACGTGGAAGTGCCGGCCGCGGGCCTCGCCGCCCAACGCCGCAGCAGCGAAGACCTGGAGGCCCTGCGGGAAATCCTCCGGGAAATGTCCGAGGAAGATGATCTCCAGCAGTGGGTGCTTTTGAACACCGAGTTCCACGTGACCATCGCCCGGTGCAGCGGCAATGGCGTGTTCGAATCATTCCTGTCAGACATCTGCGACGCCATGGCCAACCAATCAAACACCCTTAACCTCGTGGCTGACCGGCGCAAGGAATCGGGTCAGGAACACGCCCGCATTTTCGCTGCCATCGAGAATGGATCAGCCGAGGAAGCATCCCAGGCCATGAGKCTGCATTTGCACGGGGTCGAATGCGCCCTGGGCACCATCGTCCCCGGAAGCGGAAACTCCAGGGCCGGCCATACGCGCTAAATCCTAAACCCCGGATTTCACCCACCCTCCCGTGCTGCAATCGCCGCAAGCCCCGCGCGGCCTCTTTGCCCTGGAACAACCATGCCCACCGTGCCGGCTGCGGCGTCACTCAGTCCTGCCCCGACCCCAGATTTTTACCGTCCAAACCCGTCAACGAAGCCCTGTGAGGACCCCATGACCACCGCACATACCGCCCCGGACACCCGCTCCGAACACGATCTCCTGGGTGACCGGGACGTTCCCGCCGGCGCCTACTGGGGTGTCCACACCCTCCGGGCCGTGGAGAACTTCCCCATCACCGGCCAGCCGCTGTCCTCCAACATGCACCTGGTCCGCGGGCTGGCCGCCGTGAAGCTCGCCGCGGCCCGCACCAACCACGAGCTCGGGCTGCTCGACGCCGGGCGTGCCGCCGCCATCGGGGACGCCTGCACCGAGGTCATGAACGGCAAACTCAGCGAGCAATTCATCGTCGACGTCATCCAGGGCGGCGCCGGGAC
>NZ_JBFTZL010000268.1:0-3717 GCF_056406825.1 Arthrobacter sp. P1_A5
GCGTTGGACCGCCGGAGCTCGCGCCCGCGGACCAGCACGCACACACCCAGGACCAGCGTCGCGGCCATAGCGGCCAGCGCGCAGAGACCAAGGAAATCAACAGGACCCGCAGCGCCGCCCCGGGACCCTGCGAGCGCCCAGCTGCGCCAGACCAGCAGGTCCGCCACGATGAGGGCCAGCAACGTCCGGCGCCAGGCCAGGGAGGTCCGCTCGGGCTGCAGCCCAGGGTCCCTGACCGCAGCCGGTTTCACCTCGCCACCAGGATCAGGACCGCGAACACCAGGGCCGCAGCCGCAACGCCGATGGTCATCACCAGCATCACTGCGGAGAACGGCAACTCCCTGTTGTTCCGCATGGCAGCCTCCATGAGACCCCACCGGTGGTAGGACAGGGCGGCCAGGCCCGCGCCCAGGAACGCGAGGATGACGCACAACACGATCCGCACGGGGCCGGGCGCGATCTCCGGGGCCAGCTGGTCGATCGCCAGGGCTCCGGCAATCAGGGCCAGGGACGTGCGGATCCAGGCCAGGAACGTCCGCTCGTTGGCCAGGGAGAACCTGTAGTCGGGGGTGGTCCCGGTCTTCCGCCACGCTGGTTCGCGCATTCGTTTCCTCCGCTGCCCGGCGGTACGGCGCCGGCGGTTGCCTCGTCTGACCGCTGGACGGGTCCTACCAGCACCCTACCGGCCTTCCGCATCCGCCGCCGCCCGGCACCCAGGCGGCGACGCTAAGTCCCCGGCGGGCGCCGGCATTGCGGGGTGCGGTGCAGCGCCGGGTAAATTTGAGGGCATGAGCACCGAGCCCGGGACCAGCCCCGCACCCGCCCCATCACCCGGCCAGCCACACTCCCCTGCCCACGGCTCGCGCATCCACGGCTGCCTGCTGGGCGGCGCGCTCGGAGATTCGCTGGGCTACGCCGTCGAGTTCGACAGCATTTCCGCCATCCGCGCCCGGTTCGGCCCCGCAGGCCTGCAGGATTTTTCCGCGCTCGACGCCGGCAGCCCGTTTTCGGACGACACGCAAATGACGCTGTACACCGCCGACGGCCTCCTCGAGGCGCTGGAATGGGCCAACGACGGCGTGGCGGCGGACATCAACGCGTGCTTGTGGCTCGCGTACCTGCGCTGGCTGGGCACCCAGGGCGTCGCCGTGCCGGCGTCGGCCCCGTTCCAGCCGCCGCGCTGGATCGATGCCCAGGATGTCCTGAAGAGCCGGCGCTCGCCCGGCAACGCGTGCCTGAGCGGACTGGCCACGGGCGAGATGGGTACCGTGAAGCGCCCGGTCAATCCGGATTCGAAGGGCTGCGGCACCGTGATGCGGTCGGCGCCTTTCGGCCTGATCCCCCACCTCGAAGCGGAAACGGTCTATAAGCTCAGCGCCGATGCCGCGTCCCTGACGCACGGCCACCCCGCGGCACGGCAGAGCGCCGGAGTTTTCAGCCTTCTCATCCATGCCCTGTCCTCCGGCCACGGGCTGCGCGAAGCGGCGGAATCCGCCCTCGGGCAGCTGCTCGGCGGCATCCTGCGCAAGGGCGAAAATCCGGATCCGGAAGTGGTGGCGCGGCTGCAGGCGGCCCTGCGGTTGGCCGGAAACCTGCCCGGCGGCGGAGACGTGCTCAGCCCCGAGGACCTGGTTGGCGAACTCGGCGAGGGGTGGGTGGCCGAGGAAGCCCTCGCCGTCGCGCTGTACGCCGTGCTGGCCACAGCCCCGGGAACCGGGACAGGAACKGGGACGGCGGACACCGGGACTGCGGACGCTGCCGGGACCGACCCCGCCCAGACGCATTTCCGTGCCGCGATCGCGGTGGCGGTGAACCACAGCGGGGACAGCGATTCGACGGCGTCGATCGCCGGGAACATCCTGGGCGCGTTCTACGGCGAGCGGTGCCTGCCGGCAGACTGGCTGGCGGCGCTGCAGGCGCCGGAGGTCATCCGGGGCATGGCCTCGAAGCTGGCCGCCGTCACTGGCTCATAGCTTCGGCGGCCAACAYTCGGCCGGGCCAGTGCACGCCAGGTGTCGAGTCTCCGGCATTTGCGCAACGCAGCCAGCTGCGTCCGGAAGCCGCGGCCCGGCTTTTCCGCGGGACATGCCCCGTACCGCCCCGCCGCGAAGGACATGCCCCGTACCGCCCCGCCGCGAAGGACATGCCCATCCCTGGCCGCGGCATCCTCAGGACATGCCCATTTCCGGCGGCGGGGACTGGACATATTGCCACTATGTCCACCCGTCAGAGCCTCCAGAGGACATGCCCCGCCCTGGCCGCGGCATCCTCAGGACATGCCCATTTCCGGCGGCGGGGACTGGACATATTGCCACCATGTCACCCGTCAGAACCTCCGGAGGACATTTCCGCCCCTGACGGCAGCGCACCCAGGGACATGTCCGGTCGCCCCATGGCTCGAAGGACATGTCCATCCCCAGGCCGCGGTATCCTCAGGACATGCCCATTTCCGGCGGCGGGGACTGGACATATTGCCACCATGTCCACCCGTCAGAGCCTCCGGAGGACATGTCCCCTGGCGGCAGCGCACCCAAGGACATGCCCAGCCCTGGCGGCCGCTTCGGCGGAACCCAGGCGCCGCGGACCTAAGCGCCCCGGATCCTAGGCGCCGCGGAGCGAGATGTTGTTGCAGGCTTCGCAGACGTCCTCGGGGATGAGCCCGCGGCGCTGCAGGAAGCCGAAAATGGTGCAGCCGAGGCAGAACCCGGCGAACGCCTCAAGGGACGCGGCGGCGATCAGCACGGCGAGCAGCACCCACGCCGCCGGAGCGAGGCCGGCGGCCAGCAGCACCGCCGACGCCGTCGACACGGCAGCGCCGATGCCCTGGGCGAACCGCTTGGGCGGACCGGGGACAAGACGGGTCCGCCCGAGCCAGGGCGTCAGGACCTTGACCGAGAGCTGGGCCAGGGGCGAGATCCGGGGACCGAACAGCACGCGCAGCCAGAAACCGGCCGCGATGACGGCGAGCCCCCACCCGAAACCGGTCAGCAGGGTCACGGCGGACAGCGCCACCACCAGGGCCGCGGTGATGCGGGCGGCGTACTCATTCACCGGGTTCGGAAACGCGAACACCCGATGCCAGTCAATTCCGCGCGTCGCCGGTGCTGACTTCGCGGGCGCCGAGTCCGCCGGCATTGACGCCGACGGCGCTGACTTGGCCGGCGCTGTGGGGACCTGTGCATCCGTGGGTTTGCTCATCCGCCAAGGCTACGAGCGGGCGCGCCGTGGGAGGAATGATTGTTGCGCCGTGTGACCGCCGGACAGGCAGGACCCCGACAGGCGGGGCCGGGTCAGGCAGGTGCGGCAGCCAGATGTCCGCCGACCATCTGGAGGAATTCGCCCTCGGACAGGACCTCGATGCGTTGCCCGCGTTCGTGCAGTTCCAGGACGCGGCGCGCCTTGCCTGTCAACCGGCCGGAGCGCAGGTCCGCGGCCACAAAGCCGTCGCCCACCACCAGAACGGTAGTACGGGCTGTCACCCGGCTTTCAGGCCTGGCGCCGAGCTCTGCGGAACGGACCTTTGCTTCGGGGCGGGGAATTGCCAGTTCGCCGGTGAACACCACGGTCTGGCCGAACAGTGGGTGGTCGGGGCTGGCGGCGGCGTTGGGTGTCGGGTTGGGGCCTTCCTCCGGCCACCCGGCCACGAAGCGCCGGCCCGGGGCCGCGCCGTTTGTTCCCCCGGCGAGCGCCTCCATTGCGGCCAGGGTGGCCTTGGAC
>NZ_JBFTZL010000269.1:0-3712 GCF_056406825.1 Arthrobacter sp. P1_A5
CTGCACGGTCTCCGGGCGCGCCTGCAGGATGTACAGGCCGCCGTCGATCCCGTCCTTGCCCCATTCGATGTCCATGGGGCGGCCGTAGTGGTTCTCGATGGCGACGGCGTGCCGGGCGAGCTGCTCGACGTCGTCGTCAGTGAGGCTGAAGCGGTTCCGCAGGGACGCCTCAACCGGCACGAAGTCGATGGTGCGGCCGATTTCGCGGCTGCTCGTGTAGGTCATCTGCAGGGCCTTCTCGCCCAGTCCTCGCTTGAGGATGGCGCGCCGGCCGGCCTGCAGCGCGGGCTTGTACACGTAGAACTCGTCGGGGTTGACGGCGCCCTGGACGACGGCCTCGCCGAGGCCGTAGGAGGACGTGACGAACACGGCGTCCTGGAACCCGGACTCCGTGTCCATGGTGAACATGACGCCGGARGCGCCGACGTCGGAGCGCACCATGCGCTGGATGCCGGCCGAGAGCGCCACCTCGGCGTGCTCGAACTTGTGGTGCACCCGGTAGGCGATCGCCCGATCGTTGTAGAGGGACGCGAACACGTCCTTGATGGCGAGCAGGATGTTCTCGATGCCGCGGACGTTCAGGAAGGTTTCCTGCTGCCCGGCGAAGGAGGCATCGGGGAGGTCTTCGGCCGTGGCGCTGGAACGGACGGCCCAGGACAGGTCCTCAGACCCGCCGTGCTTGTCCACCAGCTGCTGGTAGGAGTTCCGGATCTGCGCTTCGAAGTCAGGCAGGAAGGGCGTCTTGCGCATGAGGGCCCGGATCTCCTGCCCGGCGGCTGCCAGGGCGGTGACGTCATCGGTGTCCAGGCCGACCAGCCGGTCGGCGATCTTCTGGTCAAGGCCCGAATCCGCCAGGAAGTTGCGGTAGGCATCCGCGGTGGTGGCGAAGCCGTCGGGAACCTGGACGCCGGCGGAGGTCAGGTTCTGCACCATCTCACCGAGGGAGGCGTTCTTTCCGCCCACCCGGTCCAGGTCCTTGAGTCCGAGTTCTGAGAACCACAGGATGTCTGTCGTCATAGTTACTGCTCCTTTGCAGATGATGGCATGCAAGTGCGCCGCCCCGCTTGCGGCGATGGCCGGTTGATGGGCGCAAGTCCTGTCCACAGTGACAGGTCTCCAGCGCACTTTCCACATGACGTGCGCCACACTAAGTTTGTGAAACTTTTCCCTAATGCTTGAGGTTCATCCGCTGCAGGATGGTTGCCGCCATTTCCTCGACGGACACCGTGGCCGAATTCAGGTACGGAATCCTATGGGAGACGTACAGCTGCTCGGCGCTGCGCAGCTCGAAGCCGCACTGCCGCAGCGACGCGTAGGGTGAACCCCGGCGCCGTTCGGTGCGGATCTGRCTCAGGCGCAGGGGGTTGGAGGAGAGCCCGAAACACTTCTCAACGAAAGGCCTCAGCGGCTTGGGGAGCCCTTCGCGTTCAAAGTCTTCGTCCACCAGCGGGAAGTTGGCGGCGAAAATGCCGTGCTGTAGGGCCAGGTACATGGTGGTGGGCGTTTTTCCGCAGCGGGACGGYGCCACCAGGATGACTTGGGCCTTTTCGAGCGCCCGCAGGCTTTGGCCGTCGTCGTGTTCCATGGCGTATTCGACGGCGGCCATCCGGGATTGATACCGCTCCGCATTGCCCAGGCCATGGGCCCTGCCGGGTTCGCCGCTGGCCGGCGAACCGAGGGCCTGCTCCAGCTGTCCGACATGTGCCCCGATGAGATCCACGATGATTCCCTGGCACGTACCCAGGACCTGGCGGATATCGCTGCTTACCGCGGTGGAAAAGACGATCGGCTGCAGGCCCGCGGCGGCCAGTTTGTCGATCGTCCCGACCACCGTCCTGGCCTGTTCGACCGTGGTGATGAAGGGGACCGTTATGCGGTCAAAGTGGTTCGCGGGGAACTGCGTCAGCAAGGTGTTGCCGAGCGTTTCCGCGGTGATGCCGGTGCTGTCCGAAAGGAAGTAGACAGGCCGGAGATCGTCTTTGGTCATGAACGCATTCTCCCCCACGCCGGGACCGGTCCGGTATCGGGCAGCCGGCGGGTCCCTACCCCGTCTCCGGTCCCGGACGTAGACTGCTCGCTTACAACGCCACCAGCTATCCGGGTGATCGACATGAACTATGCAGGGACCGGGAACGAGAAGGCCGTCACGGCAAGTGACCTTAACCGGACACATGTCGGACTGACCGTGAGCTTCCAGCCGGACGAATTTACAGTGGTCTTCGGCCGGATTGGCGCCATTGCGCGCAAAGAGGGTGGTGTGACCATCGCGCTGGCGGGGGTGGACAGCGCGGGTGGCCTGGCCTCCCACTACAGCCTGCCTCCCGCCCAACAGGTCTACGTCCAGCCGGACATGCTCACCAATACGGAGACGACCATCAAGGATTTGTTCGGCAAGGTGCAGGAGAATCTGCGGAGCCACAAGGGARATCAGCGGCCGGACACCGTGTAGGGCGTCACTGACCGTTTACCGGCGTGGTGCGCCGCCGCCACACCGTTCTGCCTCCCTTGCGGTATCTGTGACATCGGGCACAATGTGCTTCATGGGGCGTTGGAGCGAGGAGCGGGTGATCAGCGCCGCGCCCGACCCATCGTCGCTGACGGCCGCCCGCAAGCTGGCACATCCCGGCCCCTGGTCCGACACGGGGAGCAACGACGTCCTGGTCTGGGGCAAATGCCAAGGCAGCGGAAAGACTCCCTACCAAGTGAGCATTGATGTCGCCGCTCCTGCCTATCGATGCTCCTGCCCGAGCCGGAAGTTCCCTTGCAAGCATGCCCTGGCGCTGCTGCTTATGTGGACGCGGGGCGAGGCGGCCGACGCCGCCGCGGAGACAGCCGCCTTCGCGCAGGAGTGGGCCTCCCAGCGGGCAGAGCGGACCGCCGTGCGCGAGCGGCGCCAGTCCGAGCCGGTTGTGGATCCGGCGGCACAGGCCAAGCGACTGGCCGACCGGCTGGCATTGATGGATGCGGGGATTGACGACTTTGCCCGGTGGCTGACGGACCTGGTGCGGACCGGCCTGGCGTCGGCCCGCACCCAGCCGTATTCATGGTGGGACGGCGTGGCGGGGCGCCTTGTCGATGCCCAGCTTCCGGGTTTAGCCGCCCAGGTGCGGGCGATGGGATCAGATGTGCACGCACGGACCGACTGGGGCGTTCACCTGCTTCTGCGGGCCGGGCGCTGGTGGGCGCTGACCAAGGCGTGGCGCAAACGGGACACCCTGACTCCCGACGAGCTCGCCGATCTCCGGGTGGCCGTCGGCTGGGCGGTGCCCACCGCCGAAGTTGAGGGCACCGAAGCGCTGCACGGTCCGTGGCTGGTGCTTGGCACTCACCGCAGCGACGACGGCCGGCTCCAGCAACAGCGGACCTGGCTTCGCGCCCCCGACGGAACGATCATCGTGGTACTCGATTTTGCTGCCCACAGTGACGCTCTGGCGACGCCTCAGCTCGCGGGTGCGATGCTGGATGTCACCGTCGCGCGGTATCCCGGCTCCGGGCCCCGGCGGGCAATGTTCACCGGGCCCGTAGCCCCGCAAGGACTGGCGGCCAGCCTCGGCGAGGGTGGGAACATTGCGCAAGCGTTGGAAATTGAATCGGCGGCGGTGRCACTCTCCCCGTGGTGTGAGCGTCACCCGGTCCTGTTGAGCGGGGTGCGCATCTGCCCTGGCAATTACGGCTGGCTCCGGGACGGATCCGGCAACGCACTCCCCCTGGT
>NZ_JBFTZL010000270.1:0-3695 GCF_056406825.1 Arthrobacter sp. P1_A5
GAAATACTTAGGATGAAGCGGCGGCGGTGCAACAGTTCAGCCCGGCGCGGATCCGCGGCTAGGCTCGGATGTAGATCCGCCCGACAGCCCAGGAGAACCCACGTGACACCAACGTCCGCCTCCCCCGCCCCGCTGCCCCTGCCGGGTCTGACCTGGGGTATCAAACGCAGCTTTATGGATTACATTTCGGGACTCCCGGACGGTGCTGTTTCCGCAGCCGACGGCGCCACGGTCWCTGCGTCCGGAGAGTTCTGCTTCGCTCCCGCCGGCTCCGAGTACGATCCCGCCAGCGGCACCGGATTGCTGCGGTTCCGCGGCGATGTCCGCGTCGCCGGTCACCACGGAATGATGTTCGTCCGGCTGCTGGATCCATGGGTCGAGTTCGCGGCCGGGCACGGGGTCCTGTCCATCAGCACGGGCGACGGCGGCGGGACGGACCGCTCGGATGTCGGCACCCTGCGCACTGCCGCGCCCCGCAACATGGAGGGGTTTCTCGTCTGGGAGCGCGTCGAGGTCGCCGTCTCCCAGGCCGGTTCGGAACTTTTCGACGGCCAGTACGCCGACGGCCAGGCGATGGACCCCCTGGTCATCCGGGTGCCGGCGTAGTCAGGACGGCCCAAGGCGCGGACGCTAGCGTGGACGCACCGGACGCACCCTCACCGGCGCGATGATCCCGATCAGGGCCACGGCGGTCATGGAACCTGCCGCCATGATCGAGGCGAGCACGACGATCTGGAAGCGGCCCGCCTCCAAGGGTGAAAGGCCGCCGAAGATCGCACCCACAAACGCCCCGGGCAGGGTAACAAGTCCCGTCGTCTTAGTCTGGTCGGTCGAAGGGATGAGGGCGGAATAGACGGCGCGCCGGGCCAGCTCCAACGTCGACTGACGCCGCGTCGCCCCCAAAGCCAGCCACGCTTCAACCTCATCCCAACGTTCATTCACCGACTCGGCAAAGTGCCGGCCGGCCAGAGTGGCGATGGTCATCGCATTGCCGATCACGATCCCCCCAATTGCCAGCGCGTAGCGGGGCGTCAGGGCCATAGCGCCCGTGCCGAAAACGATCGCCAGGGTCACCAGGATGCCGGCGGCCATCGAGCCGCCCACTACCGCCAGGCGGCCCCAACTCCACCCCAGGCGTCGCGCGGCCGTCACTGCGGCCACCGAAAACATCACGAGAAGTGCGGCGCCGACCCAGACCGGACTGGTGATAACAGTGCCCAGTATGAGGCTGATGACAGCCAGTTGCACAGCCCCGCGCAGGATGGCCAGCGCCGGCGCGGTCCGGTGCGGGATCCGGAAAACCGCAAGCAACCCCACGGTGACCAGCATCAGGAGCCCTACGCCCAGCAGCGTGGGCAGGAGATCAGTCAAGGCGGTCATCACGCCAGCCTATAGACCTTCGCGGCAGCACCATTGGCGGCATCGGCTGTCGGCTGCCTTTCCTCGCCGGACACGGCTGCCGTGCTGGGCACCCGCGCGTCCTTCTGCAAGGATGTGAACGGTCGTCGCGCCGTCGGGGACTGAAACTGGTCAAAGGAGATGCTCCATGGTTGAACCCGCCCTTCTAGCCGACGGCGTCCACAGCGAGGCCCGCCGGCATGTGCTCCGGGCCTTGGCGGCGGGCACGGGGATCGGGTGGGACGGCGCGGACCGGGCCGTCTTCGAAGAGCGCTTCGACCGTCATTTCCCGGCCTTGTTCCGGCTGTTCCACGATCTCTACGGCGCACGGCCTGATTGGCTGGATCAGCTCACCGACCTAGTGATGCAGTCTGCCCGGTCGTGGGCCGAGAGGCCTGCGCCGCTCAAGGGCCTCGACGCCGAACGGGAACACAACAGCGGCTGGTTCCAGTCCAATACCATGCTCGGCGGCGTTTGCTACGTCGACAGATACGCCATGGACCTCGAAGGCGTCCGCGCCCGGATCCCCTATTTCAAGGAAATGGGCCTGACCTACCTGCACCTGATGCCGCTGTTCCTGGCCCCCGAACCGCACTCCGACGGCGGCTACGCCGTTTCCAGCTACCGGGACGTCAATCCCAGGCTGGGCACCATGGAGCAGCTGCGTGACCTCGCCGCCGAGCTGCGGGCGAACGGCATCAGCCTCGTGGTCGACTTCATCTTCAACCACAYCTCCGACGAGCACGAATGGGCCCGGAAGGCGGCCGCGGGCGAGCCGGCCTACAGCGACTACTACTGGATCTTCCCGGACAGGTCCATGCCGGACGCGTTCGAGCAAACCGTGCGCGAAATCTTCCCGGACGACCACCCCGGCTCATTCGTCGACTTGCCGGACGGACGGTGGGTCTGGACCACGTTCCACACCTTCCAGTGGGACCTGAACTACTCCAACCCGGACGTCTTCCGTGCCATGGCGGGCGAGATGCTGTTCCTGGCCAACCAGGGCGTGGACATTCTCCGGATGGACGCCGTCGCCTTCATTTGGAAGCAGCTCGGCACGCCCTGTGAGAACCTTCCCGAAGCCCACACGCTGCTGCAGGCGTTCAATGCCGTGTGCCGGCTGGCGGCGCCGTCGCTGCTGTTCAAGTCCGAGGCGATCGTCCACCCCGACGAGGTGGCCCGTTACATTGACCCCGCCGAGTGCCAGCTCTCCTACAACCCCCTGCAGATGGCGCTGATCTGGGAGGCGCTGGCCACCCGCGACGTGTCCCTGCTCACCCAGGCCCTGGAGCGGCGCCACAATATTCCGGACGGCACGGCATGGGTGAACTACGTCCGCAGCCATGACGACATCGGCTGGACATTTGCGGATGAGGATGCCGCCGAGCTTGGCATCAATGCCTTCGAGCACCGGCGATTCCTCAATTCCTTCTACGTCAACCGTTTCCCTGGCAGCTTCGCCCGCGGGGTGCCTTTTCAGGACAACCCCCGCACCGGCGACTGCCGGATTTCCGGCACAACGGCGTCGCTCTGCGGGCTGGAGGGCGGAACCGATGCGGCAGTGGACCGGATCCTGCTGGCCCACTCGGTGGCCTTCAGCACCGGGGGCATCCCGCTGCTCTACCTCGGTGACGAGGTCGGCCAGTTCAACGACTACGGGTACGCCGCCGAGGAAGGCCACGGAACGGATAGCCGCTGGGTGCACCGGCCGCACTACCCGGCCGCAGGGTACGCGCGGCGCGCGGAGCCGGAAACCCCCGCCGGGGCGGTCTTTGCCGGGCTGCGCCGGATGGTGTCCGTACGGTCCGCGACGCCGGAACTGGCCGGGACCCGGCTGGTCGGGTTCGCCACGAACAACCCGGGAGTCCTGGGGTACCAGCGTCCCGGAAATGGAACGCTGATCCTCGCCTTGGCTAACTTCRGCGACGGCCCCCAGGAGGTAACGGCGTTGACGCTCTCCGGCTTCGCGGCTGGCGCCGTCGACGTCCTGACCGGCGCCCACGTGTGCCTCGACGCGGGACTGGTCCTGGACGCCCGGCAGTTCGTCTGGCTCCGGGTGACGCCCCGGCCTTGAGGCGCTGGCCCGCTGCTCATCGGCACGGAGTAAGGGAAGCGGCTGTTGTCGGCGCCTGCTGCGCCGCTTCGCCCGGTGCCGTGTCCGGCCGCACACTGGTTGAGGAGAGCGTGCGGCCGGAATCTGTGGACGAACGGCCCCGTGGCGGCCGGCGGCCGGTCTTCTGCGGCCTATTTCCACTCTCCCCCATCCCGCTGAGAAGAGACTGAGAGCAGCCTCTCTC
>NZ_JBFTZL010000271.1:0-3657 GCF_056406825.1 Arthrobacter sp. P1_A5
GAGACCAGGACCAGCCGTGTTCCGGGCCGTAGTTCCTCAGCCAGGCCCACGCATTCGACGGTCAGCTCCCCGGCAGCGACGGCTGTCACGGTGCCGGTCAGGCGCTTGCCGGCGCCGTCCGCGATGTCGACGGCTTCGCCGACGCCGATCCGTTTGACTGTGACGGCGTGGCGGGCCTCGGTGCCCCCGAGGACGAAGGCCGAGCCGGGGACCTGCTGGTCCAGGGTGCCTGGGGCGGTGAAGAAGACCGGGTTGCTCACCGCTACAGGTTACCGAGCCGGTCCCGCAGTTTGGCGAAGACGCCGCCGCTGGCCGCGAGCTTTCCTTCCGTGAGGTGCTCGCCGCGGTGCTTGGCCAGCTGACGGAGAAGTTCTTCCTGGACGTGATCGAGCTTGACCGGTGTTTCCACCTGCAGGTGCACCTTCAGATCACCGCGGCCGTGGCCGCGCAGGTGCGTGACGCCGAGACCGCGAAGGGTGATGATCTCGCCGGACTGGGTGCCGGCCTTGACATCGATCTCCTGCTGTCCGTCGAAGGTGTCGAGGGATATTTCGGTGCCGAGCGCGGCCGCCGTCATGGGAATGTTGAGGCTCGCGTGGAGGTCATCGCCCTCGCGCACGTAAGTGGCGTCGTTGTTGACCCGGATCTCCACGTACAGGTCCCCGGCGGGGCCGCCGGCGGGGCCTGCCTCGCCCTGGCCGGACAGCTGGATGCGGGTGCCGGTGGCCACGCCGGCCGGGACCTTGACGGTGAGGGAGCGGCGGCTGCGGATCCGGCCCTGGCCGCTGCATTCGTTGCACGGGTCCTTGATGACGGTGCCGAAGCCCTCGCAAGACCCGCAGGGGGCGGACGTCATGACCTGGCCCAGGATGGACCGCACGGCGCGCTGGACCTGACCGCTGCCGCCACAGATGTCGCAGCGGACCGGGTGGGTGCCTTCCCGGCAGCAGGACCCCTCGCAGGTGGGGCAGATGACGGCCGTGTCGACCTCGAGCTTTTTGTTCACGCCGAACACCGCATCGCGGAGGTCGATCCGGACGCTGATCAGCGCGTCCTGGCCGCGGCGGACCCGGGACGACGGGCCGCCCTGGCCGCCACCGGCGCCGAAGAAGGTCTCGAAGATGTCCTGGAAGGCGAAGCCCTGGCCCGAGTAGCTGCCGCCGCCGAACCCGTTGTCGGTACCGTTCTCGTTGCCCGTGGTGTCATAGACCCGGCGCTTCTGCGGATCGGAGAGGACCTCGTAGGCGTGCGTGACGGCCTTGAACCTGTCCGAGGCGTCCTCCCCGGGGTTCACGTCCGGGTGCAGGGTCCGGGCCAGTTTCCGGTAGGCCTTCTTGATCTCCTCCCCCSATGCGTCGCGGGAGACTCCAAGAACGTCGTAGTGGCTGCTCAAAGTGTGTATCTCTTCCTTGTTGTACTGCCTGTGGGGCACTGCCTGTGGGGCAAGAAGTCGTATTCGGTCCCGGGCCTGTCAGGGGCCCAGGATCCTCGAAAGGTAGCGGGCCACCGCTCGGACGGCGGCCATGGTGGTGGGATAGTCCATCCGGGTGGGCCCAAGCACGCCGACCTTGGCCGTGGCGTCCGGCCCGTAGGCGGTGGCCACGACCGAGGCCTCGGCGAGACCGTCGTAGGGGTTTTCCCGGCCGATGCTGACGGTCACACCGCGCGGGTCTTCGGCCATTTCGCTGAGCAGGCGGAGCATGACCACCTGTTCCTCGAGGGCCTCCAGCACGGGGCCGATGCTGAGCGGGAAGTCCACATTGGAGCGGGCCAGGTTGGCGGTGCCGGCCATGACCATGCGCTCTTCACGGCTGCTCGTGGCCAGGGCCTCAAGGCCGCGGGCCAGCGCCTGGGCTGCTCCGCGCCGCGCGGGCGGGCCGCCGGCAACGACGGCGGGCAGCAGCTGCGGCATCAGGCTCAGCGGTGTACCGGACAGGCTGGCCAGAAAGCTGGTCCGCAATTCCGCCAGCGCGTCGTCGGGAATGTCCTGCCCGACGTCGATCACGCGCTGCTCCACTTTGCCCGTGTCCGCGATCAGGACCGCCAGCACTTTCCGGGGCGCCAGCAGCACGAACTCGATGTGCCGCACCCGGGCGCGGCTGCGCAGCGGATACTGCACGACGGCGACCTGGTTGGTCAGGTGCGAGAGGAGCCTCACGGTCCGGTCAAGGATGTCGTCGAGGTCCTCGGATCCTTCCAGCAGCGCCTGGATGGCCCGGCGCTCGGCCGGCGACAACGGCTTCACCGCCGAGATCTGGTCGACGAACAGCCGGTAGCCCTTGTCAGTGGGGATCCGGCCGGCGCTCGTGTGCGGTGCCGTGATCAGACCCTCGTCTTCCAGCGCCGCCATGTCATTTCGGATCGTGGCGCTCGAGACGCCGAGATGGTGCCGTTCAACGAGCGCTTTGGAACCAACGGGCTCACGCGAATGGACGTAGTCCTCCACGATGGCGCGCAGCACTTCGAGTTTGCGCGGTTCGCTCACGCTCCACCTCCTGTCGACTGTCCCGCAGCCGGTGCCACTCCCCTCGCCCGTCCGGGTCCACAAATGGTGCACGGACGGCCCGCCACAGGACAAGGGTTAGCACTCGACATGCCTAAGTGCTAACCAGTCTAATATGAGTCGCCGCGTTGTTAGCATTGGATTCGCTCCAGGCGTGGCCCGCGGGAACGCGATTCCCGTCACGCCGGCGCCGAGACCGTGGCAGCCGCTGCCGTTGCCGCGTCGTCGCGGTCCGGTTCCGGCCCCCGGAGAGTTCCACCGACCGCCCGTAGATTCCGAGTGCAAAGTTAGCGTGTAGAGATGTCGTACCAGAACTGGGGACCCCAGGACCTGTCCGCCCCCGCCAAGACCCAGTTGCCGGAAGTCCCGGTGGAACGCGGGATGGTCCTCGAGGAGGTCCAGTCCGGTTGGGTGGGCGCCGTCACCCGGGTGGAGAAGTCCGGCGGCATGCACGTGGTGGCCCTGGAGGACCGGCGGGGCAAGTCGCGGTCCTTCCGCCTCGGCTTCGGCTTCCTCTTGGACGGCCAGCCCATCCGCCTGATGCCGCCGGCCCCGAAGAAGACGGCACCGGCCGCCGGGGCCGGCCGTACGGCGTCGGGCTCGGTGCGGGTGGCGGGGCAGCGCGCACAGGTGGCCAAGGCCAGCCGCATCTGGGTGGAAGGAAAGCACGACGCCGAGCTGGTGGAGAAAGTGTGGGGCGATGACCTCCGGGTGGAGGGCATCGTCGTCGAGCCCCTGCACGGCATTGACGACCTCGCGGCCGCCGTGGCGGACTTCGGCCCGGGCCCTGGCCGGCGCCTCGGCGTACTCGTAGACCACCTCGTGGCCGACTCCAAGGAGTCGCGGATCGCCGACGCCGTCATGGCCTCACCGGGCGCCGCCGGCAACGTCCTGATTGTGGGGCACCCCTACGTGGACGTGTGGCAGGCCATCCGGCCCGCGGTCCTGGGGATCGAGCAGTGGCCCGTGATCCCCCGCGGCACGGACTGGAAGACCGGGATCCTGATGGCTTTCGGCTGGCCCCACTCCACAAAGGAGGACATCGGCCTCGGCTGGCAGAAACTCCTGGGGGCTGTCCGCAGCTACGCTGATCTGGAGGCGTCGTTGCTTGGCCGCGTGGAAGAGGTCATTGACTTCCTCACCGTGCCCTCGTC
>NZ_JBFTZL010000272.1:0-3612 GCF_056406825.1 Arthrobacter sp. P1_A5
GCCCCTGGATTCCCTGTTGGCCCTGACCGGCGGCCACCCTGTGGACCTGTTCGGCGAACTGGAGGAGGGCCGCTTCCGGCCTCTGTCCGCAGTCGTCGGTGGAGCGGTGGTAACCCCATGACTTGGCTGGCCGAGCTTCAAACGGCGGCACTCGTTGGCACCGCGCGCCACCCGGCCCCGTTTCCGCCTGTGGAATTGGGTGTCCGCCCGCCGGATGGCGTCTCCGGCGAGGAGTCACTGCTGGACCAAGCAGCCATGGCCGATGCAGTCACCCGCGCTGCCCGGCCTTCCACTTCTATGGACGCTCCAGATGTCCCTCGTCCGGCCCCACCGGACGATGCGCCCGAGGCCCCGGGCGAGGCCTGCCGCCTGCTGGACCTGCTGCTCACCCAGCCGCCCGTCGGGCTGGAACTCCGAAGCCTGCTGGTGGTCGATTGGCTGCTGCTTGCCGAGGCTTCCGGACGGCGTGTTCCGCACCGGCTGCTGCCCAGCCTGCTGATGTTGGCAGAGGCAAAATCCAGCGTGGCGGAGCATTTACATCCTGCGATCGGAACCCGGGGCCGCTGGCTTCAGGACCTAACGGCCGGGGGCGCCGATCCGCGTCCGGCGATGACGACCGACTGGGCAGAGTTGAACAGTGCTGACGCCACGACGGAACTGGAACGGCGTCGCCGTAGTAATCCGGCCGCCGCCCGCGAGCTGCTGGTCACGCATTGGGATACGCTCGGTGCCCGGGAGCGCGCCGCCCATCTGGCCACCCTGGCCGCGAACCTGCGGGCAGATGACGAGGAGTTGCTGGAGCGGGCCCTTGACGACACCGCAAAGAGCGTGCGGGAGGTAGCCGCCGCCCTACTGGACCGGCTCCCTGAGAGCGCCCGCGCGGTCCGCATGGCTGCCAGGCTGCGGCCGCTGCTTCGCTTCAAAGGATTGTTGCGCAAGCAATTCGAGATCGACCTCCCGCCTGAGCCGGACGCGGCAGGACTGCGCGACGGGATCGCGCCGGCCCCACGCAGTGGTGAACCCGACCGGCTGGGCCGGCTCGACGCCATCATCAGGGGTGCCCCCCTCGATGTTTGGACGACGGCGGCCGGCCGTACGCCAGCGGCGAGCGTGGCGCTGCTGAAGGGCGAACCCCGCGCCCTCGAAACGATCGTCACCACCGCTGCGCTGCGGGCCGACCTTGACTGGGTGCGTGCGCTGCTCGACGTCCGCACGGACCTGCGGCTGCTGAATTGCCTGCCCGCCGCCGAGCGCGAGGACACGCTCGTCCGGCACCTGCGCGGCGGCACGGCAAACCCCTGGACACTCGTTCAACCGCTGCGCGACATGCCAAGACCATGGGGACGCCCCCTGGCTGAAGCCGTGCTTGAGCAGATCAACGCCAAGAACGGCGGCCAGCTGGCAACCATGCTCGCCGACACCCTGCCTGCGGCGCTGCCGCCCGAGGCCGCCGAACAAGCCCRGCGCCTGCTTGAGCATCCAGACGCAGACGCCGCCCGGCGCCGCGTGCTTCGTGATGCCGTTCAATACCAATCATTCCGACAATCCCTGACGGAGGCTTTTCAATGAACGACGCCCCGACCGCCCCCGATGTCCTCCGCGCCCATGCCGAAAACGCCTACGCTGAGGAGCTCAGCGCGTTGACGGCTGTTGACGACCGGCACCGGCCGCCCAGTTGGCAGCTGTCTCCGTGGGCGGTGACCACCTATATCCTCGGGGGCACCCTGCCGAACGGCGTACAGATCACACCAAAATACCTGGGTTCCGCGCGGCTGGTCGAAATCGCCGTCGCATCGCTTGCCACAGACCGCGCGCTGCTGTTGCTTGGCCTGCCGGGCACCGCGAAAACCTGGCTGGGAGAGCACCTGGCCGCGGCCATTTCGGGAGCCTCTACCCTCGTGGTGCAGGGCACCGCAGGCACGCCGGAAGAGGCACTGCGGTACGGCTGGAACTATGCCCGGCTGCTCTCGGACGGCCCGTCCCGGGCGGCCCTGGTCCCGGGACCGGTGATGCGCGCGATGGAGGCAGGGAGCCTGGTACGGGTGGAGGAACTGACCAGGATCCCGTCCGACGTGCAGGACTCGCTGATCACGATCCTCAGCGAGAAGACCCTGCCGATCCCCGAACTCAATGCAGAGGTCCAGGCCCGCAAGGGCTTCAACATCATCGCGACGGCCAACAACCGGGACAAGGGCGTCAACGATCTGTCGTCGGCATTGCGCCGCCGCTTCAACACCGTGGTGCTGCCGCTCCCGGACAGCATCGAGCAGGAGATCGAGATCGTCACCACCCGCGTCCGCAGCCTGGGCACTGCCCTGGAGCTTCCGGCTGATCTGGGAGCTCTCTCCGAAGTCCGGCGGGTGGTCACCGTCATGCGGGAACTGCGCGCCGGAGTAACGCAGGACCAGCGCACAACAATCAAATCGCCCTCAGCGACCCTGTCGACGGCAGAGGCCATCTCGGTGATGACGAACGGGCTCTCCCTCGCCGCCCACTTCGGTGACGGCACCGTCCGGGCCCCGGATGTGGCGGCCAGCCTGGTGGGCGCAGTGGTCAAAGACCCCGTCCAGGACCGTGTGATCTGGCAGGAGTACCTGGAAACCGTCGTCCGGAACAGGCCGGAGTGGAAGGACCTGTACCGGGCCTGCCGCGACCTCGAATCATCGAACTGACCGATGACAGACGTCTACGTCCTGGGGATCCGGCATCACGGCCCCGGTTCGGCGCATTCGGTCGCCGAGGCGCTGGCATCCCTCCGGCCGGATCTGGTGCTGGTTGAAGGTCCCCCGGAACTTGACCAGGTGATTCCGCTGCTGTCCGATCCGCAGATGACGCCGCCCATCGCCGGGCTGATCTACGCAGCCGATGAGCCTCGGCTCGCTTCCTTTTACCCGATGGCGAGCTTCTCGCCGGAGTGGGTGGCGTTTGGCTGGGCGCTTTCCACCGGCACCCAGGTGCGGGCGATCGACCTGCCCGCGGCGCACACCTTCGCCCTCCGCATGGCTCCCGCGCCGGACGGGCCAACAACAGCCATCGACGACGGCGATCCCCCCGTGGATGGCGCCGAACCTCCCGCCCCGATGCAGCAGCCGTACCGCCCCGATGCGATTGGGATGCTGGCCGGCGCCGCCGGCTACACCGATCCGGAGCGGTGGTGGGAGGACGCCATCGAGCAACCGAATACAGACCCCGTCGAGCGGTTCGCGGCGTTGACCGAGGCCATCGCGGAGATCCGGGCGGCCGACGACAGGCCCAGCAGCCATCCCGACGTTATGGAGAACAACCGTCGGGAAGCGGCGATGCGCCGCCTGCTGCGTGCCGCCATTCGCGAAGGGCATGGGCGGATCGCCGTGGTGTGTGGTGCGTACCATGCGCCTGCCCTCGTGCCCTCAGGCTTTCCCCCGGTCTCTGCCGACAACAAGGTGCTGGCCGGGCTGCCCAAGGCCAAGGTCGCGGTGACTTGGGTGCCATGGACCTCGGACCGGCTCAGCTTGCGCAGCGGCTATGGGGCCGGTGTCACTGCGCCCGGCTGGTACCAGCACCTCTTCACACACTGGATGGCGCAGGAGCCCGGCACGGACGTGTCCACTACCTGGCTCGTCCGGGTAGCCC
>NZ_JBFTZL010000273.1:0-3565 GCF_056406825.1 Arthrobacter sp. P1_A5
CCGCTGCTCTGCCACCTGCTGGAGGCTGCCGGCGACGCTGGCGGCAGCGTCGGCGAGGTCGGCAGGGGGCGCGGAGCGGTCCGGGGCCTCCGCGGTTGCCGCGAGGAGCAGTTCGTTGACAATCCCTGTCAGCGTCGCGGCGTCCTCCCGGATCCGGGCCAGGTCGTGGCTTTTCCTGGAGCCGGGCACAGTGTTGCGCTGGGCCAGCTGGATCCTGGTGTCCAGGATGGTCAATGGCGTGCGCAATTCGTGGCTGGCGTCCTGGACGAAACGCCGCTCCCTTGCCAGGGCATCACTGAGGGGACGAATCGCGCTGCGCGCGCTGAGCCACCCGACGATGCCGGCCAGCAGGATTCCCGCTACCCCGGCGATGATCATGGCTTCGAGGACATCCTTGGAATCCAGGTAGGTGTAGGCCGTCCCGGCCGTCGCCGAGCCCGGCACTTCAGGATGGGCCAGTTGGTTCGTGAGGTACAGTGCCGTGGCGGCGAGCAGCCCGAGAACCATGACCGCGCACGCAGCACTGATCCGCACCGCGACCTTGAGGGAAGCCTTGCGCAGGATGGAGTGGTCCGGATTTCCGCCGGCCGGCCAGCCGTCACTCATGGGCTTCGCCGATCTGGTATCCGAGGCCGTGCACCGTGCGGATCACGGCTTTGGAGATCTTCCGGCGCAGGTGATGAACATAGGTATCGATCACGCCGGGCTGTTCCGAGGCGTGGAAGCACGCCGCGAGGAGCTCATCCCGGGTGAAGACGCGGTCCGGTTCCGCAGCAAGGGCTGCCATCAGCTGGCCTTCCTTTGCGGTCAGTGACACCGTTTGCCCGTAGACGGAACGGACGGAGCGCTGCGTTGGATCCAGTTCCCAGTCCCCGATCGCCACCGGTGCCGGGGCCGGGGGAGTGAAAGTCCGCGTCAGTGCGCGCAGGCGTGCTGCCAGTTCGCCGGCATCGAACGGCTTGGTCACGTAATCGTTGGCGCCGGCGTCCAGGCCCCTGACTTTTTCGTCGGCATCGCCCAGCGCGGTCAGGATCAGGATGGGCGTGGCAATGCCTTTCGACCGCAAAGCCGTGATGAGGGCGATGCCGTCCATGGCGGGCAGCCCGCGGTCCACCACCATGACGTCCCAGCTCCCGGTCAGCCCGTGGTGGAGGCCGTCGCGGCCGTTGGTGACCAACTGGATCCGGTAGTCCGGGTCCAGGAGCTCGGCGATGAGCGGTCCCAGGACGGCGTCGTCCTCGACGAGCAGCAGGGACGGAAGGTCAGTGGAGGTCATGTCAGCTATTCTTCCGCGGCCATTTCCTCAGTCCGCAGTCCGGCCCCAGGTTCTTCTGCCGTGTCGCCGGCGGCTTTGTCTGCGGCTGCGGCGGCGCGGCGGGAGTTCCGGCGGCGTTTGAGGAGCTGCACCACCCCCGGCACGACGGAGACGAGCACCATGGCCACGACGATGGCGTCGATGTTCCTGGCGATGATGTCAAAATGCCCCAGCCAGGTGCCAAGCATCGTCACGGAGGCCGCCCAGGCGACGGCGCCGGTGATATTCCACAGGGTGAAGGATTTGTAGTCATAGCGCGCGGTCCCGGCGGTCAGTGGAGCAAACGTCCGGACCATGGGGACGAAGCGGGCCAGCACGACGGCGGCCCCGCCGTGGTGGCGGAAGAAGTCCTCCGTGGTGGTCAGGTGCGCTGTCTTCAGGATCCGGGCGTCGTCCTTGAACCATCGCCGGCCAAATTTCCGTCCGAGCATGTAGCCGACCTGGTCCCCGGCGACCGCGGCCGCGGTGACGACGCCGATCAGCACTGGCAACGTCAGTTGCAGCTGCTGGTGCAGAAGTCCTGCGGTGAACAACAGGGAGTCGCCGGGCAGGAAGGGAAAGAGCACGCCCGATTCGATGAAGACCATCACGGCGATCACACCCAGTGCGGCCGGGCCCAACCCGGCGAGCAGGCTTGCCGGGTCCAGCAGGGACAATGTTCCGGCGGCGTGGACGGCCGGAAGGGAGGCAAAAACGTCCAGGACGGGCATTCTCATTTCTCCTCGGCGCCCAGCGGCCGGCTGCCCGAACGGGCCCGGATCCGCTCCGCTATCCGTGGCGCGAGAAGGTTCCACAGTCCCGCGAGCAGGACCACGGCTGCGCTCGAGGCCAGGAACGACGCCGCGACATCCGTGGGGTAGTGGACGCCGATGTAAAGCCGTGACCAGGCTACGACGAGGGCCAGGAACGACGCCGCGACGGCCGTGACCTTGGCCCAGCGGGTTCCACGGGCCAGGAAGTACACTGCGAATCCCAGTGCCACAGCAAAGGACACGTGGCCGCTCGGGAAGCTGTTGGAACCCGTTTCCGGAGCCAGGGGATCGAACAGCAGGGCAGGGCTGGGCCGCTGGCGGGCCACGAGGAGCTTAAAGAATTCACTTGCCACCCAGCCGGATGATGCCACGAGGCCGAAGGCAATCGCCTTGGCCAGGCCGCCGCGGAACAGCCAGATGTACAGCGCCGCGGCGCCGATCAGCGCGAGGCCCGCCACCGGGCCAAACACGACATTCAGCGCCATCGCGACGGCGGTCAGGGCAGCGGCGTGGTGCTGGCTCAGGTCCTGATCGACCCCGAGCTCGGCGGCGCTGAAGCCGGGTGTCAGCTGCGCCGCCAGGCCCAATGCCACGACGGCGGCCGACAGCAGGATGCCCAGCACTAACCAGTGGCGGACCTGGGGGAGGGCCCACAGCCGGGGACCCGCGGCGGGGCGCACGGCGTCGGGACGGCTTGGTGCTCCACTTCGGCTGAGTGCTCCAGCACCGCCCAGCGGCGCATCGCTCTTAACAGGGGCAGGTCCAGTCATGGGATCCTCCGGCTCGGGACAAGGGCGCCCGGACAGGCGACGACTCCCACTCTTCCGCCAGCCCGTTAAGAAACGCTTAAGAAAGTGACGCGTCGCCGGCCGCAGCGGTGTGCCGCAAGCCCGGCTGCTCCGTGCCGGCTACGCGGCGTAGCGCGACAGCGCCACCCCGTTGCCGAAGGCGCGCGTCTCCAGCAGCCGGAGCTGGGCCATGCTGTCCGCAGCCTTGAACGGGGGGCGGCCCCGTCCGATCAGGACCGGATGGACGTACAGCCAGTATTCGTCGATCAGCCCGAGCCGCCGGAAGGTGTCGGCCAGTTCTGCCCCGCCCAGGGCCAGGTCCCCGCCCGGCTGCTCTTTCAGGGCCAGCACTTCTTCCGGCACCACCTCCCGGACCACGGTGGTGTTCCAGGCGGCAGATGTCAGCGTCCGGGAGTAGACGATCTTGGGCATGTCCCGCCAGATCCGGGCGAACTCGGCCGTCACTGAGCCGGCGGCCGGGTCCTGGTCCGCGGTGGGCCAGAACTCTTCCATCAGCTCGTAGGTGACGCGGCCGTCAAGGAAGGCACCCATGGTGCTGAGCTGTTGGTTGAAATGGCGGTGCAGCTCGTCGTCGACCATGTGCCAGCTAATGTCGCGGTCCGGGCCCTCGAAGAATCCGTCGAGGGACACCTGCATGGCCAGGATGATTTTGCGCATCGCCGCTCCTTACGTTTTCACCAGCGTACGCC
>NZ_JBFTZL010000274.1:0-3527 GCF_056406825.1 Arthrobacter sp. P1_A5
GGACAAGGCCGCCATCAACACCGCAGCCGTGGCCCGGCCGGACGTGATCGACGAGATCACCAGGCACTTCGGCTCCCAGGTCCTGGTGCTCTCCCTCGACGCCCGCCGGACCCGTCCGGGCTCGCAACCCACCCCGTCCGGCTTCGAGGTCACCACGCACGGCGGACGGCAGGGGACCGGCATCGACGCGATCGCCTGGGCGCGGGAAGCGGCCGACCGCGGGGTGGGTGAAATCCTGTTGAACTCGATCGACGCCGACGGCACCAAGGACGGCTTCGATCTGGAACTGATCCGCCTCGCGCGGGCGGGGGTCAAGGTCCCGCTCATCGCCTCCGGCGGCGCCGGCAAGCCGGAGCACTTCCCGCCGGCCGTGGCAGCGGGCGCCGACGCCGTCCTGGCGGCCTCGGTCTTCCACTTCGGCCCGCTGGACATGATCGCGCAGGTCAAGGCCGCGATCCGCGACGCAGGCTTCGAAGTCCGCTAGTCCCCACCCGCCGGGTTCCCTGGCCGAGCTTGCGAGGCTAGTGCGCGGATGGGCATTTGAGGTCCGCTAAGAATCGTTGGTTGTGCCYGGGCCCACGCCCGCCGGGTTCCCTGGCCGAGCTTGCGAGGTTAGGGCGCGGGTGGGGATTAGAGGCCGACTTCGGCGGACTGCAGGAGCGCGACAGCGTCCGGCTGGCCTTCAAAGGTCACGAGGGCGTGGCGGGTGCGGCCGTGGGCGTGCATGAGCAGCTCGCCCGGTTCGCCGACGATGGCCACGGACACGGGGGCGCGTTTGGCGACATGCCGCGGACCCGAGGGGCTCACCAGCACGATGCCCAGATCCACGCCGCGGTACAGGATSGCKGCCCGCTTGACGAGCTCATCCCACAGSGCGTCCGARTAGKCCTGGTCCAGGGCGCGCGGGGCCCAGCGGTCCACGGCGCGGCGGACGTCCTCGGTGTGCACAAAGTACTCGATCAGGTTGGAGCTTTCGTCCAGCGCCTTGATCCGCAGCGGGGACAGCGCCGGGGGACCGGCCCGGAAGTCGTTGACCAGCTTGGCGTAGTCCTCGGTGGTCTTCAAGGTGTCCGCCAGTTCGGCCGTCGCCTGGTCCGAGGCCTTGGACAGGCGCTTGATCAGCAGGCCCAGTCCGACGGCGATTTTCCGCTCGCGCAGGTACAGGTGCGCGGCAAGATCGCGGGTGAGCCAACCTGTGCAGAGCGTGGCGGCATCAGGGCCGGCCGCCAGCAGGGTTTCGGCCAGGACTTCTCGGGACGGTTCGACGAAATGCATCACTTGTGAAACTAGCACGAGACGGCCGTGCGTGGGCACAGGAATCGCCGCCGCAACCGCGCCCGGCCGCATGATGCGGGGCCGGACCGCGGCGCCGGGCCGATTGGCGCGCCAGTGTTAAGCGGCGGGACCTGTCCGCAGGCCGGCGACCGGCCCGGAGGCACTAGACTTGATCTGATGTCTGAGCAGCCCGCCTCCGCCCCCAGTCCCATCAACGGCAGCGCCATTAACGGCAGCGCCGTCGATCGCAGTCCCGTCAGCGGCAGCCCCCTCCCGGCCGGACTGGCGGACGCGCTCAAGCGCGACAGCGCCGGCCTGGTGGCCGCCATCGTCCAGCAATTCGACACCCACGAGGTGCTGATGCTGGGCTGGATGGACGACGAGGCGCTGCACCGCACCCTGACCAGCGGGCGCGTGACCTTCTTTTCGCGCTCCCGCCAGGAGTACTGGCGCAAGGGAGACACCTCCGGGCACGTGCAATGGGTCAAGTCGCTCGCCATGGACTGTGACGGCGATGCGCTGCTGGTGCGGGTCGACCAGGTCGGCGCGGCCTGCCACACCGGGACCCGCACGTGCTTCGACGGCCGCGAGCTCGACGCCGTCGTTGGCCACGGAGGCTAGGCGCCCGGCACACCGGCAGAGCGCCCCGGCGCTTCCACAGCTTCACGAACCGGACCCCAGGCAGGATCCCATGACCGGATCCGGTCGCAGGTCCACCTAAAGAACAGGCGGAAAGCACAGCCATGCAGGACCTTGGAATCATCAGCCCCGGCCTCGAAGAGTTCCGCGAACTCGCAGGCCACAGCCGCGTCATCCCCGTCCGGCTCAAGGTGCTGGCTGACGCCGAAACCCCAATCGGGCTCTACCGCAAGCTCGCCCATGGGCAGCCCGGAACGTTTCTGATGGAATCTGCGGCGGTCGGCGGCGCCTGGTCGCGCTATTCCTTCATCGGCTCCCGCTCCCGGGCGACCCTGACCACCAAGGACGGCAGCGCGCACTGGCTGGGCGAGCCCCCGGTCGGTGTGCCCCTGGACGGCAACCCCGTGGACGCCATCCGCGACACCGTCGCCGCGCTGCGCACCGAGCGCTTCGACGGCCTCCCGCCGTTCACCTCGGGACTGGTCGGGTTCCTGGGTTGGGAAACCGTCCGGCACTGGGAGAAACTGACCAGCCCGCCGGAGGACGATCTCCAACTGCCGGAAATGGCCCTCAACCTGGTCACCGACATGGCGGTCCACGACAACATGGACGGCACCGTCCTGCTGATCGCCAACGCCATCAACTTCGACAACAGCACCGAACGGGTCGACGACGCCTGGCATGACGCCGTCGCCCGCGTCAAAGCCCTGCTCGAAAAGATCAGCCGCCCCGTGGAGCAGCCGGTCTCCGTGCTGGAGACGGCTGCCCTGGATTTCGCGTCCAGTGTGCAGGAGCGTTGGGACGAAACCGAGTACCTGGCCGCCCTGGACCGCGGCAAGGAAGCGATCGTGGACGGTGAGGTCTTCCAGGTGGTGATCTCCCGCCGCTTCGAAATGGAGTGCGGCGCCGACCCCCTCGACGTCTACCGGGTCCTGCGGAACACCAACCCCAGCCCCTACATGTACCTCTTCAGCTTCGAGGACGCCGCGGGCCGCGAATACACGATCGTCGGCTCCTCGCCGGAGGCCCTCGTCACAGTGACAGGGGACGAAGTCATCACCCACCCCATCGCCGGCTCACGCCCGCGCGGCAAGACGGTCGAGGCGGACAAGGCCCTGGCCGAGGAACTGCTGGCGGACGAGAAAGAACGCGCCGAGCACCTGATGCTGGTCGACCTGTCCCGCAACGACCTCTCGAAGGTCTGCGTGGCAGGATCCGTCGACGTCACGCAATTCATGGAAGTGGAGCGCTTCAGCCACATCATGCACCTGGTGTCCACCGTGGTCGGCGAGCTCGCCCCGGCCGCCAAGGCCTACGACGTGCTCAAGGCCACGTTCCCGGCCGGCACCCTCTCCGGCGCCCCGAAGCCGCGGGCCCTGCGCCTGCTGGACGAACTTGAACCGCACCGGCGCGGCATCTATGGCGGCGTGGTGGGGTATCTGGACTTCGCCGGGGACATGGACATGGCGATCGCCATCCGGTCGGCCCTGCTCCGGGAGGGACGCGCGTACGTCCAGGCCGGCGGCGGGATCGTCGCAGATTCGGTGAACCCGACCGAGGCCCAGGAAACCGTGAACAAGGCCGCCGCCCCGCTGCGCGCCGTGCACACCGCC
>NZ_JBFTZL010000275.1:0-3513 GCF_056406825.1 Arthrobacter sp. P1_A5
GCGCAGCGGCGTGCGGCGCCGCAGGCTCAGGACGGCGGCCCGCGGCAATCCCGGCGTCACGGCCGGGACGGCGCTGCCGGCCTGGGCGGAACTGCGGGATCTGGCCACGGACTACGGGGTGGCGCCCGGAGCGAGCGAAACGCCGCGGAATTTCTCCGAGCGGTTGCGCGCCTCGACGGTTTTCGGGGAACCCGGCGGTGCGGACGGGCCCGGCCAGCGGGCCGCGGCGGCCCTGACCGAGGACTTCGAACGTGAGCAGTACGGCCGCCCGGGCGGCGTGGCCGGCCCGGCGCGGACCGCAGGCTCCGCGGATCCGGCCGACTCCGCCGCTGCCAGGATCGCCCTGGTGCAGGCCTCGCTGCGCGCCAACGCCGGCTTCCTGGTCCGGCTGCGCGCGGCATGGCTGCCGCCGTCGGTCATGGCCGGCTGGCGGCGGGCCCTCCGGCTGCCCCGCGGGTTCCTCTCCCGGACAGCACTACGCACCCGGCGGGGGTTCGCGGGATCCTGGGGGAAGATCCGCAACTCCGTCCGCCGGGTGCGCCGCGGGTAGCTGGTGTGGCTAGCCGGCGTAGGGGTCGGCGATGCCGATGTACTGCGTGTAGAGGTATTCCTCGATGCCCTCGAGACCGCCTTCGCGCCCCAGGCCGGACTGCTTGACGCCGCCGAACGGGGCGGCAGCGTTGGAGACCACGCCGGCGTTCAGGCCCAGCATGCCGGTCTCAAGCCGTTCGCCCATCCGGATGCCCCGGTTCAAGTCCCGGGTGAAGACGTAGGCCACCAGCCCGTATTCGGTGTTGTTCGCGAGCCGGACAGCCTCGTCCTCGGTGTCAAAGGTGATGATCGGGGCGACGGGTCCGAAGATTTCCTCGGACAGGATCCGGCTGCCCTCGGTCACGCCGGTGAGGATCGTGGGCTTGTAGAAGTAGCCCGGGCCCTCGACGGCGGAGCCGCCGGTCACTGCGACAGCACCGGAGTTCACGGCGTCGGTGACGAGTTCGTGGACCTTGTCCCGGCTCTTGGCATCGATCAGCGGGCCGACCTTGGACTCGGCCTCGGTGCCCCGGGCCGTGGTCATCTCCGCCATCTTCGCGGCGAACTTCTCCGCGAACTCGGCCGCGACGGACTCGTGCACGATGAACCGGTTCGCCGCCGTGCAGGCCTCGCCCATGTTCCGCAGCTTCGCCAGCATCGCCCCGGCGACTGCGGCGTCGATGTCGGCGTCCCCGAACACGACGAACGGGGCGTTCCCGCCGAGTTCCATCGAGGTCCGGAGCACCGTCTCGGACGCATCAGCGAGCAGCCGGCGGCCGACCTCGGTGGAACCGGTGAAGGACAGCTTGCGCAGGCGCTGATCCTTGATCAGCGGACCCGTGGTGGCGCCGGCCGTGGAGGTCGGGATGACGTTCAGGACACCGGCGGGCAGGCCGGCCTCGACCATCACGGCCGCGAACAGCTGGGAGGTCAGCGGGGTCAGGTTCGCGGACTTGAGCACCATCGTGCAGCCGGCCGCGACCGCGGGGGCGATCTTGCGGGTGGCCATCGCCAGCGGGAAGTTCCACGGCGTAATCAAAAGGCACGGGCCCACGGGCTTCTTGGTCACCAGCAGCCGGGACTTGCCGTCCGGGGAGACCGAGTAGCGGCCGAACGCGCGGACGGCCTCTTCCGAGAACCAGCGCAGGAACTCGGCGCCATAGGTGACCTCGCCACGGGCCTCGGCCAGCGGCTTGCCCATCTCCAGGGTCATCAGGAGCGCGAAGTCCTCGGCCCGTTCGGTCACCAGCTCGAAGGCGCGGCGCAGGATCTCGCCGCGTTCCCGGGCCGGGACCTTGGCCCAGGACTCCTGCGCTGCAGCGGCCGCGTCCAGGGCCGCCTTGCCGTCCTCGGGGCCGGCGTCGGCAATGCTGAGCAGGACCTTCCCGGTCGCGGGATCCTCGACGTCGAAGGTCTTCCCGGACACGGCCGGACGCCATTCGCCGTTGATCAGCAGACCCGTCGGAACGGACGCCAGCAGGGCGCTCTCCCGGTCCGCGGAAACAATAGGCTGGGCAGTTACAGTCACAATGACTCCCTCGTCAGCAATTCGGTTGAACTAGTGTGAGCACAAGTTTTTGAATGAGTTCTCGTTGTAGGCGCTCGTTCCCACAGGCAGGCACGGGCGTCTGGATTACTGCCACGCTACTGCCGCGCTCACTGGCAAGTCTATGCATGCGCGCACTACTGTATCCAAACTATGCTGTGCAGCTGCACAACCGTCCTGCGTGGGCGTGGAGCCCGGTTCCGGCCCCCGAGGCACGGCGGCGCGCCGGAACCCGCCGCCCGGCACCCACCACCTGGCTCAGCGCACGGCTCAGCGCGCGGCGAGGACCGCGGCATAGAGTTCGCGCTTGCTGACCTTCGCGTCATCGGCCACTGCGGCGACGGCCTCCTTCAGCCGGATGCCCTGGGCTATCAGCCCGTTGACGGCAGCCACATGATCCTCGGGACGGCCGGGTTCGCGTTCCGGGGCGCCGCCCACTACCACGGCAATTTCGCCGCGCACTTCGCTTGACTCGGCCCATTCAAGCAGTTCGCGCAGGGTGCCGCGGATGACCTCTTCATAGGTCTTGGTGAGTTCACGGCAGACGGCGGCCCGGCGGTCGGCGCCAAAGCTCTCCCGCAGGGCCCTCAGCATGGGCTCCAGCCGGTGCGGCGCCTCGAAAAACACCATGGTGCGCCGCTCGGTGTCGAGATCCGCCAGCCGCGAGGAACGTTCACCGGCCTTGCGCGGCAGGAAGCCCTCGAAGCAGAACCGGTCCGTCGGCAGGCCCGACAGTGCCAGGGCGGTCAGCACGGCGGAGGGTCCGGGCGCGGCGGTGACGGTGAGGCCGGCCGCCACGGCGCCTTCAACCAGCCGGAACCCCGGATCAGAGACCGAGGGCATGCCGGCGTCGGTCACCATCACCAGGGTCTTGCCGGACCGGACCTGCGCCAGCAGGTCAGCCGTCTTGGCTGCCTCATTGTGCTCGTGATAGCTGATGATCCGGCCCGCCACAGTGACGCCGAGGTTCTGCACGAGGCGGTGCAGCCTCCGGGTGTCCTCCGCGGCGACGATGTCCGCCGTCGCGAGCAACTCCACGAGCCGCGCCGAGGCATCGCCCGCATTGCCGATCGGCGTCGCGGCGAGGACGATCCTGCCGGGCCCCCCGGAGGCGGACACAGAGGCGGAAACAGACGCCGAATCAGGGACGGGAACGGCGGCGGCGTCATCGCCGTCGAAGGGAGGATCGAGGGGAGGAAGGGGGGAAGGGCTGGGTTCGTGGTCCACAGGACCAGCCTACTGCCGCCGGGGCGGGGGCCTGCGAGCACAGCTGCGAAAGGTAGCATGGGCAACGTGACCCAGACCCCCACGCGGCAGCCCGAGACTGGCCCTGATGCATCGCCGGCAACAGGTCCCGGCCGTCCCGACGGCCGGGCGGCCGGCAAGGACCGGAACCGCTTCAGCACCGGCCGCAACCTTGAAGGGCACCGCTGGAT
>NZ_JBFTZL010000276.1:0-3504 GCF_056406825.1 Arthrobacter sp. P1_A5
GTTGAGCGTCGAACAACCAGGTTTGCCGGGCAGACGATTTGCTGGTCGGGTGACTCCCCCTTGATCAGGCTTAGCGAGAGACGGCCGGCGAGTACGCCTTGCTCAAACGGTGTTTGATGGACGGTTGTGAGGTCCATCGTTTCTGCCATCGGGTGGTCGTCGATCCCGATGATTGACATATCCTGGGGGACGCGAAGGCCCGATCGCCGCAGTCTTTGGAGAGCGCCGTAGGCAACTTCGTCGGAGAAAGCGAATATCGCCGTCGGCAGCCGTGACAAGGTCAGAATTTTGTCCATTCCTTGGGCACCGCCCTCGATACCCCATGGAACGGGAACCACCAGTTCCACATCAGCGTCAATACCTGCCGCCGCAATTGCACTCCGGTATCCCCGCTCGCGGCCAACGTCGGCCGAGTAGTGGTTGCCTTCCGGGTCAACGGCGCTGATCATCGCGATCCGCCGATGTCCCAGCCCCAGCAGATGATTGACGGCATCTCGCGCCGCCAACTCCTCATCGATCCCGACCGAAGGACGCCCGGGCGTAATTGTTCCCGCCACAACCGCGTGAACCCCCATCGCGTCAAGACGCTCCCACTCCTCCTCGGTGATGGGGAAGGCAATATTGATGACGGCATCGACTTTTCGCCGGGCCGGGAGTTCCTCGAAAAACCGGCGCCTCTCATCGGAGCTATCGAGAGGGTAGAGGAGCACATCGATACCGGCGGCCGTGAGTTCTGCCGCTACGCCGGCGATGACAGCCGAATAGAACCACTCGTTGATGGTCGGAGTGATAAGCCCAACGCGTCCGGTTCGCCCGCCGGCGAGTTTCGAGGCTTCGGGTGAGACGACGTAGCCGAGTTGTTCGGACAGTTGCTGGATCTTGAGGCGGGTGCGTTCGGACACGCCCTTGCCCCCGGCCAGGGCGCGCGAGACCGCGCTCACCGAGACGCCCGCCTCCCTGGCTACGTCCACCATGTTCACTGAATGTCGATCCCCATTGGCCATTCTTCCATAGTAGCGGATTGAACGCAYACGTTTGCGTAATTTGCGCCGAAACCAGCGCGTTCAGTTGAGCCATGCAGGCCAGAAGACCGGGGAACGAAGCTTTTACGCTTGACGCCTTCGGATCGAAGCGTCTATCTTTAACTCAAACGTTTGCGCAGAGACGTAGATCACAGCTTATGAACCGCATCGACGAAGCGTCGATATAATCCCAGCCAGTCGGACCGGCAATGATGCCCGGCAGAACAGGAAAACCCACTCTTGAGTACCAAAACCTCAACCATGCATGCCGACGTCGATGAAGTGTTGGGTGCAGACTGGTGGCGCCAGGCCGCCGTGTACCAGATCTATCCGCGGAGCTTCTCTGATTCCAACGGTGACGGCCTGGGCGACCTCAAAGGCATCACGGCCAAGGTCCCGTATCTGAAGTCACTCGGGATTGACGCCGTTTGGCTGAGCCCCTTCTACCCTTCGGCTCTCGCAGACGGCGGCTACGACGTGGACGATTACCGCGACGTGGACGCCAGGCTGGGCAGCCTGGCGGACTTCGATGAGATGACCGTTGCGCTCCACGCCGCGGGCATCAAGCTGATCGTGGACATCGTGCCCAACCACTCCTCTGACCGGCATGATTGGTTCCAGGAGGCCCTCGCCGCATCCAGGGGCTCCGCCGCCCGGAACCGCTACATCTTCCGTGAAGGCAAGGGCGCGGAGAGCGAGTTGCCACCCTCGGACTGGGAATCCCTTTTCGGCGGCCCGGCCTGGGAACGCATTACCGAACCGGATGGCACTGCCGGTCAGTGGTACATGCATCTGTTCGCGAAGGAGCAGCCGGACTTCAACTGGGACAACCCGGAGGTGCGCGAGGACTTCCTGAAGACCTTGCGTTTCTGGTCGGACCGCGGCGTTGACGGTTTCCGCATCGATGTTGCCCATGCCCTGGTGAAGGATTTGTCCGAGCCGCTGCCGGCCAAGGCCGATCTGGCGGCGGAGAACGAGACGGTGGACGGTACGCACCCGTTCTGGGACCGGGACGAAGTCCACGAGATCTATGCAGAATGGCGGGCCCTGTTCAACGAGTACACCCCGCCGCGCACGGCGGTCGCCGAAGCCTGGGTGCATGCCGACCGACGCGGCCGCTATGCCAGCCCCGAGGGCCTGGGACAGGCGTTCAACTTCGACCTCCTGCAGGCAGCCTTTGATGCCGGACAGTTCAGGGAGATCATCACCCGCAACCTGACCGAATCCGAGATCACCGGCGCGTCCTCGACCTGGGTGTTTTCCAACCACGACGTGGTCCGGCATGCCACCCGCTATGGGCTGCCCAAGGGTCCCGGGCGCAACGGCCCGGCCCAGGCGTGGCTGTTGTCCGGCGGTAAAGAGCCTGCTCTGGACCGTGAACAAGGTGTCCGCAGGGCCCGGGCCGCTACCCTGCTGATGCTTGCCCTGCCAGGATCTGCCTACCTGTACCAGGGCGAGGAGCTGGGGCTGCATGAGGTCATTGAAATATCTGATGCCGACCGCCAGGATCCGGCGTTCTTCCGCAACCCAGGCGTTGACATCGGCCGTGACGGCTGCCGCGTCCCGCTGCCCTGGACCACCGAAGGCATCGCGTTCGGGTTCGGTGAAGCCACGGCGCACCTGCCGCAGCCGGAATGGTTCAGCGCCTACGCCGTGGCAACCCAGCAGAACAACCCCGAATCCACGCTCTCGCTTTACCGCGAGGCACTTCGACTGCGCGGCAGCCTTCAGACCGAAGAACAACTCAAATGGCTCAACCAATCCAATGATGCAGTGCTGCACTTCATCCGACCCAACGGCTGGCAGTCGATAACCAACTTCGGCAACGAGCCCGTCGAGCTGCCGGCCGGCACCGTCGTCGCAACCAGCAGCCCATTGGCTGGCGGAAGCCTCCCGGCGGACACCACTGCCTGGATTATCTGACCTTTCACCACCACCGACCCGCCGGCGTCCCCGCCCGGGTTCATTTACAAAGGAGTAATCATGAAAGCAAAGCTGACCGCCACGGCGGCACTGATGATGGCAGGTGCGCTGGTTTTGTCCGCCTGCGGCGGAACCACAAGCAGCGGCACTACAGCCGGTGGGGGCGACGCCGCCTCCCAGGGCCTGGACGGGCGCGGCCCCATCACCTACGTCCAGGGCAAGGACAACAACAACGTGGTCCGTCCGCTGATCGATAAGTGGAACGCGGCGCACCCGAATGAGAAGGTCACGTTCAAGGAGCAGACGGACCAGGCCGACCAGCAGCACGATGACCTGGTGCAGAACTTCCAGGCCAAGAACGCCGGCTACGACGTAATGGCCGTGGACCTGGTCTGGACGGCAGAGTTTGCGGCCAAGGGCTGGCTGCAGCCGCTCAAGGACAAGATGGCAATCGACGCCGTCGGGATGTTGCCATCAACGGTGGAGGGTGCCTCCTACAAAGGCACCCTCTACGCGGCACCGGAGTCCTCCGACGGCGGCATTCTGTACTACCGCAAGG
>NZ_JBFTZL010000277.1:0-3496 GCF_056406825.1 Arthrobacter sp. P1_A5
GGTCCCGGGCTTGCGGCCGCGGCCGCCCCGGCGTGCGGGCCGGCGCCGTGTCGGGGCGGGGGCTCAGGGTGTCAGTCATGGCGGTCTACGCTCCCAGTTTGTAGATGGTGGCGTTGCCCACGGTCTGGCCCTGGTAGTTGGCCGCGACCCAGGTGGCGACCTCGGAGTTGCCTCCGCGGCCCCCGCCCATGCCGCCCATGCCGCCGGAAATGAAGTAGCCGATCTCGCCGCGGTCCACCATCGCCTGGAATTGTGCGAGCGTCGGGTAGGGGTCGCCGCCGTTCCAGCCGCCGAGCGCGATCACGCTGGTGCCGGTGGCGAGTTCCAGGCTCGCGGCCTGGGTGGCGCCGGAGACAATCGCGGACCACTTGGCGCCGGAGGACTTCAGCAGCGCGGTCAACTCCGGCGAGGACGTTTCCCCGCCGGGGCCACCGCCCATGCCGGCACTGCCCGCGCCGTCAGTGCCGGTTCCGTCACTGCCGGTCCTGCCTGCTGCCCCGAAGCCGCCGCCCATCGCGGACGCGGTGGGGCCCGACGTGGGGATCGAACCGGAATGCGGCTGGGCGACGGTCGCCAGTGTCCACGCGGTGCTTCCGAGCCCGCCGGCAAGCAGGCAGAGGATCACGACGCCGGCCGTGGCGGCCTTGCGGAACCGCGCCGGGAGAGCCGCCATGCCGTCCGCCCGCAGGAGCAGGAGCAGGGCCGCGGCGGCGAGGACGCCCAGGACCACCACGATCACCCGGAGCCCGGGAAGCCAGGACGGGTCGCGGCCCAAGAGCACGGCGGACCAGACTGAGGTGGCCAGCACCGTCACGGCCAGGACAACCCGGGCGGCCCAGTAGGTCCGGCCCCGCCACAGTTCCAGGGAACCGATGCCGGCCAGCGCCGCGATGGCGGGGGCCAGCGCCACGGCGTAGTACGGATGCACGGTGCCGCTCATGAAGCTGAAGATTCCGGCCGTGATGACCAGCCAGCCGCCCCACAGCAGGAGCGCCGCCCGGGTTTTCGAGGTCCTGGCTTCGCGCCGGGTGAACCACAGCCCGGCGGCCAGCAGGATCAGGGCCGCCGGCAGCAGCCAGGACACCTCGCCGCCGAAGCTCGTCYCGAACATCCGGGTGATCCCGGCCGCGCCGCCGAAGCCGACGTTTCCGGTGCCTCCCGGGCCGCCGGCGTTGCCTCCCAGGTTTCCTCCGGCGGGCATGCCCCCGCCTGACCCGGTGATCCGGCCCAGGCCGTTGTAGCCGAACGTGAGTTCCAGGAAGCTGTTGGTCTCCGACCCTGCCATGTACGGCCGGACCGAGGCCGGGGTCAGCTGGAACAGGACAACGTAGCTTCCGGCCACGACGGCGATCCCGGCGGCGGCGGCCAGCAGGTGCAGGAGCCGGCGGCCGAGGGTGGCGGGCGCCGCCCACAGGTAGGCCAGGGCCAGCCCGGGAACGATCAGGAAGCCCTGCAGCATCTTGCTCAGGAAGGCCAGGCCGATGACCGCGCCGGCCGCGGCGAGCCACTTCCAGCCGGCCTTCTCGATGGCGCGGGTGGTGAGGTAGGCCGCCAGTACCAGGCACAGGGTGAGCATCGCGTCCGGGTTGTTGAACCGGAACATGAGGGCGGCCACCGGGGTCAGTGCCAGGGCGCCGCCGGCGAGCAGGCCCGCGGCCGGCCCGGACACCCGCTTGATGGTCAGGTAGAGAAGCCCGACGGCGGCCACTCCCATGAGCGCCTGGGGAATGAGCATGCTCAGGGCCGAGAAACCAAAGATCCGTCCCGCGAGGGCGGGGATCCAGAGTGCGGCCGGGGGCTTGTCCACCGTGATGGCATTGCCGGCGTCGAGGGAGCCGAAGAGCAGCGCGGTCCAGTCCTTGGTCCCGGCCTGGATCGCCGCGGCATAGAACGAGTTGGCGTAGCCGGTGGCCTCCAGATTCCACAGGTACAACGCCGCGGTGACCACCAGGAGCAGCCCTGCCGAAGGCCGCACCCAGCGGGGCTGCGGTCCGAACAGCAGCCGGTCCCAGCGGCCTTGGGTGGCCGGCGCCGGGGACGCGGGCAGATGGGGKGCCGTCCCGCCGTCTCCGGGAACCGGGTGTGGCTGYTCCTCGGCGGCCGGCGGCCTGCCGGCCGGGGAACCGCCCTGGGCTCCGGCGGTGGGGCTGATGGTTGCCGTCATTTACTTGGCCTTTTCTGTGCGGGGGAGGGAAGGGTCGGGGGCGCCGGAACGGCAGCGGCGGCCCTGTGGCGGAAAACCACCAGCCGGAAGAGCAGGAACTTGACGGCCGTGGCGGCCAGGTTGGCGGCGGTGACCGTGAGCAGTTCAAGCCAGCGGTCCGGTGCCGCTCCCGACGCGGCGTGAACGACGGCGAGTGCGCCCGAGGTCAGGGCCAGCCCGATGCCGAAGACCAGCAACCCCTCGAAATGGTGGCGAGCCGCCTGGCTGCTGCCCTGGATGCCGAACGTGAAGCGCCGGTTGGCCGCAGTGTTGGCCACGGCGGTGGTGAGTAACGCGAGGAAGTTTGCCAGCTGCGGGTCCATGAACCCGCGGCAGAGCAGGAAGATCGCCAGGTAGGCCAGGGTGGAGGCCACCCCGATGCTGCCGAAGCGGACGAGCTGTCCGAAGAGGCTTCCGCCGGGGCTTTGTTCCTGGGCCCGGGAGGCGGCCGGCAGCGGTCCGCGGGCGAGGGCCGCGCGCAGGTCGGGAACCGGGATCCGGCCCGAGACCAGGTCCCGGCTCAACCGTGCCATGCCGCGCAAGTCCGCGAGGGCCGTCTGGACGATGTCCACGCTGGAATCCGGGTCGTCGGTCCAGTCCACTGGGACTTCGTGGACGCGCAGGCCGCACTTTTCTGCCAGGACCAGCAGCTCGGTGTCGAAGAACCAGGCGTTGTCCAGCGTGTGCGGAAGCAGTTGCCGGGCCACGTCCGCCCGGATCGCCTTGAAGCCGCACTGCGCGTCACTGAAGTGGGCGCCCATGAGGGCCTGGAGCAGGAAGTTGTAGCTGCGCGAGATGAATTCCCGTTTGGGTCCGCGGACCACGCGGGAGTTGCGGGTCAGCCGCGTCCCGATCGCCAGGTCGGAGTGCCCGGAAATGAGCGGGGCAAGGAGCGGGCCGAGGGCCGCCAGATCAGTGGAGAGATCCACATCCATGTACGCCAGGACCGGTGACGGCGAGGCCAGCCACACCTTGCGAAGCGCGTTTCCGCGGCCCTTTTCTGCCATATGGACCACCGTCACTTCGCGCAGCTCGCGGGCTACCCGTTCCGCGGCCTTGAGCGTTTCGTCGGTGCTGGCGTTGTCCGCCACGGTGATCCGGAAGGAATGCGGGAAGGCGCCGAGCAGGTACGCGTGGAGCCGGCGCAGGCAGGCCTCGAGGTCCCGTTCCTCGTTGAAGACCGGGATGGTGACGTCCAGCAGGGGCGTGCTGGCGCGCGTATCAATGGCCGTGCGCCGGCCGCCGGGGCCGGTCAGCGCCCCGGCGATCGGGCCCGGGACGGGTGCGCCGGCC
>NZ_JBFTZL010000278.1:0-3426 GCF_056406825.1 Arthrobacter sp. P1_A5
GCCGCGGCCCGCGAGTCGCTGCAGCTGCCCGCGCCCGCCAAGGCCGCCGCCGCGGTCCCGGCCGGGGTCCAGTCCAAGGCGCCCGGCGTCACGCCGTGGCTGACCCCGAACAAGGACTTCTACCGGATCGACACGGCGCTGAGCGTGCCGGAGATCAACGTCCAGGACTGGGAACTGCGCATCCACGGCCTCGTGGAACAAGAGGTCCGGCTTACCTTCCAGGACCTGCTCGACGCCCAGCTCATCGAATCCCATGTGTCCCTGACCTGCGTGTCCAACCCGGTCGGCGGCAACCTGGCCGGCAACGCCAAATGGCTGGGCATGCCCATTCGCGACGCCCTGAAGCTGGCCCGCCCCACACAGGGCGCGGACATGGTGCTCTCCACCTCGGCTGACGGCTTCAGCGCCTCCACGCCCCTGGAGGTCCTCCAGGACGACCGCGACGCGATGCTGGCGATCGGCATGAACGGCGAGGCGCTCCCGCTCGAGCACGGCTACCCGGTGCGGATGGTGGTTCCCGGCCTGTATGGCTTCGTCTCCGCAACCAAGTGGGTGGTGGACCTGGAGGTGACCCGGTTCGCGGACAGCAAGGCGTACTGGACCCAGCGCGGCTGGTCCGAACGCGGCCCGATCAAGACCATGGCGCGGGTCGAGGTGCCCAAGTCCTTCGCCAAGGTCCCTGCCGGAAAGATCGCCATCGGCGGCACCGCGTGGGCCCAGACCCGCGGGATCACCAAGGTCGAGGTGCAGATCGACAGCGGGCCCTGGACCGAGGCGGTACTCTCCGCCGAGGCCTCCCTCATCACGTGGCGGCAGTGGTCCCTGGACTGGGATGCCACGCCGGGCCCGCACTACATCAAGGTGCGCGCCACGGACGGCAAGGGCGAGGTCCAGACGGACAAGCGAGCGGATCCGGTCCCGGACGGCGCCTCCGGCTGGCAGTCGGTGATGGTGACCGTGGAATAACCGGGGTATCAGCACCGGGCACCATAGACTTGCAGCATGGCTTTGAACCCGCATGCAACATTCACAGTCGACTCCGCCGTCGAACTGGCAGTCATCGAACGCAGCGGCTTCGTGGAGTCCCGCCACATCGGCTCGGCCGTGGTGCTGGCCGCGGACGGGACGGTAGTGATCGAGCTCGGCGATGTGAACGCCCCGATCTTTGCCCGGTCCACGCTCAAACCGTTGCAGGCCCTGGCCTCGATGCAGTCCGGCGTGCCCCTGCGGGGCGCCCAGGTGGCCATCGCGTGCGGCAGCCACGTCGGATCCCTGGACCACATGGACGTGGTCGAGGGCATGCTCAAGGCGGCCGGGGCCAAGGAAGACCAGCTGCAGTGCCCGGCCGACTGGCCCCAGGATGAGACGGCCCGGAACTGGCTCGTGCAGACCGAGCGCGGCAAGTCCCGGCTGGCCTTCAACTGTTCGGGCAAACACGCCGCGTTCCTTTGGGCGTGCACGGAGAACGGCTGGGACAAGAACAGCTACCTCGAACCCAACCACCCGCTGCAGCAGCGCATCCGCTCCGTGATCGAGGAGTACTGCGGCGAACGCATCACCCACCTGGGCATCGACGGCTGCGGCGCGCCGGTTGCCGCCGTCTCCCTGATCGGCCTGGCCCGGGCCTACTCGAAGCTGGCCAAGGCCCCGGGCGACAAGAACTCGAACGCGCGGGCAGCCACCATTGCCACGTCCATGCTGGACTACCCGTGGGCCGTCCAGGGGCGCGGGCAGGCCAACACGATCGTCATGGACGAACTCGGCATCCTGGCCAAGATCGGCGCCGAGGGCGTCCTGGTCATGGCCACCCGCCAGGGCGTCTCGGTTGCCATCAAGATGCTCGACGGCAACATCCGGGCCACTACGCTGGTAGGCCTGACGCTCCTCGCGGCCTCCGGTGCCGTCGAAATCCCTGAAGTGTCCAGCGTCCTGGACAAGGTGGTGGACCCGGTACTGGGCGGGGGACGCCCGGTGGGCAAGATCCGGCTCGGGCGGGCCGTCGCAGCGCTGCTGGACTAGGAGACTCGGGAAAGTGGCTGTATCGCGCCGTCGAATCGCTGTGGACGAGGGCCGCGCGGCCCTCGCCGCGTGGCAGGAAGCCACGGCGACCGCACCGGGCCCGAACGTGCCGGCCGCCGGAGTCACGGGCTCTGGAGGACCCGGCGCCGTCCCGCGCACCACGATCGCGACGGCAGTGCGCTACTGCCTGGAGGAAGTCACCGCGCGGGCGCCCGGGAACTCCGTGGAGGTGCGCGTCCCGCCATTCGGCGTCACCCAGTGTGTCGAGGGCCCGCGGCACACGCGCGGCACCCCGCCAAACGTCATCGAGTGCGACGCCGACACCTGGCTGGCGATGGTCAGCGGACGGTTGAGCTGGGCCGACGCCGTCGCCGCCGGCCGTGTTGCCGCCTCGGGACTGCGCGCGGACCTGTCCGCCCTCCTGCCCCTCTAGGTCCCCCGGCGGCGTCCCGCAGGACCCACCAGCCGGGCCCGCGCCCCCAGCCGCGCCTTAGCCGCGCCCCATGAACGGCATGCCCGCAGCTGTCACCACGAGGGATCCCACGTTGGCCGACGCCGGCATCCCGGCCATCAGCAGCACGGCCCGGGCGGCATCCTGCACCGCAAAGGTCGGCTCGGCCCGCAGGCTGCCGTCCGCCTGGGCCGCCCCGGTACCGACGCCAATCTCCTCCATGAGCTCCGTCGCCGCGTTGCCGATATCGATTTGTCCGCAGCTGATGCCGAAGCCCCGCCCGTCCAGGTCAATGCTTTTGGTCAGCCCCGTGATGGCGTGCTTGGTCACCGTGTAGGCCACCGTCCGCGGCCGCGGCGAATGCGCCGCGACCGAACCGTTGTTGATGATCCGCCCGCCCTGGGGCGACTGGGCCTTCATGGCCCGGACGGCGGCAGCGGCGCAGAGAAGGGACCCTGTGAGGTTCACGGCGAGGGTCGCGTCCCAGTCCTCCACGGTGATCTCGTCCACCGCGGCGGCGGGGCCGAACACGCCGGCGTTGTTGAAGAGCACGTCCACGCGCTCCCACTGCCCCAGCGCGGCGGCGAAAAGCCGTTCGACGTCGGCGGGGACGGTGACATCGCACGGGACCGCGAGCGCCTGGCGGTGGCCGGCCGCGGTCTCGCGGAGCGTTTCTTCCCGCCGCCCCGCCAGGACCACCCGGTATCCCTCGGCCAGCATGAGCCTGGCCACTGCGCGGCCGATGCCGGAACCGGCTCCGGTGACGACGGCGACCCTTCCGGGGGTGTGGTGCTGGCTCATGAGGTCCTCCTCGACGGTTACGCGCTGCCCGGCCAGCGTACCGCCGAGACGGCACATCACGGCAGTGTTTCGCGCCCGGACTGCCGCGAAATGTGTTGTCTGCGGCGGCGGCAGAGCGGCGGGAGGCGCGTCWGCCCGGCTGCGGGGCGGACGGC
>NZ_JBFTZL010000279.1:0-3377 GCF_056406825.1 Arthrobacter sp. P1_A5
CCTCCGACTTCCTGCAGCACCCGGTGTTCAACACGCACCGTTCCGAGACCCAGTTGCTGCGCTATATCCGCCGCCTCTCGGACCGCGACCTGGCCCTGGACCGGACCATGATCCCGCTGGGGTCGTGCACCATGAAGCTGAACGCCACGGCCGAGATGGAGGCCATCTCCTGGCCGGAGTTCGCTTCCATCCACCCCTTCGCCCCGGAATCCCAGACCGCCGGCTGGCGTGAACTGATCGAGGACCTCGAAGGCCAGCTGACCGAGATCACGGGCTACGACCAGGTCTCSATCCAGCCCAACGCCGGTTCCCAGGGCGAGCTCGCGGGCCTGCTGGCGATCCGCGGCTACCATCTCTCCCGCGGCGATGCCCAGCGCACCGTCTGCCTGATCCCGGCCTCCGCGCACGGCACGAACGCGGCCTCGGCCGTGCTGGCCGGCATGAAGGTCGTGGTCGTGGCCACGGCTTCGGACGGCACGATCGACCACGCGGACCTGACCGCCAAGATCGAGCTGCACAAGGACGCGCTGTCCTGCATCATGATCACCTACCCGTCCACGCACGGGGTGTACGACGCCGATGTCCGCGAGGTCTGCGACGCGATCCACGCCGCCGGCGGCCAGGTCTACATCGACGGCGCCAACCTCAACGCCCTSGTCGGTCTGGCCCAGCCGGGCATGTTCGGCGGCGACGTCTCGCACCTGAACCTGCACAAGACCTTCTGCATCCCGCACGGCGGCGGCGGACCGGGCGTCGGCCCGGTCGCGGCCAAGGCCCACCTGGCACCGTTCATGCCCGGCAACGCGGCTGATCCGGCCAACGGCGCCGACGGCACCCCGATCTCCGCCTCCCGCTACGGCTCGGCAGGTGTGCTGCCGATCTCCTGGGCGTACGTGAAGCTCATGGGGGGCCGGGGCCTCACCGAGGCGACCAAGTCCGCGCTGCTCGCAGCCAACTATGTTGCGTCCCGGCTGGATGAGCACTTCCCGGTGCTCTATATGGGCGCGGGTGGCCTGGTGGCCCACGAGTGCATCCTGGATTTGCGTGAACTGACCGCCCGCTCAGGAGTCACGGCCGAGGACGTGGCCAAGCGCCTGATCGACTACGGCTTCCACGCACCCACGCTGTCCTTCCCGGTGGCGGGCACCCTCATGGTGGAGCCCACCGAATCCGAGGACCTTGCGGAGATTGACCGCTTCATCGAGGCGATGATCACCATCCGCCAGGAAATCGACCAGGTCGTCAACGGCGACTTCACGGTGGAGAACTCGCCGTTGCGCAACGCACCCCACACGGCTGCCGCCGTCGTTAGCTCTCATTGGGACCGCGCGTACCCGCGTGAGCAGGGGGCGTTTCCGGTCCTCCAGCTGAAGCAGGACAAGTACTTCCCGCCGGTCGGACGGATCGACGGCGCGGCCGGGGACCGCAACCTGATCTGCTCGTGCCCATCCCTCGAATCGTTCGAGCAAAGCACAGCATCGTTCGAGGACAACACAGCAGCGTTCGAAAACTAAGGACTGACTCAATGACTGAGAATTACACCGCTCTTTACGAGCAGCACAAAAAAGCCGGCGCCTCCTTCACGGACTTCGGCGGCTGGCAGATGCCCCTCAAATACGAATCTGAACTCGCAGAGCACCACGCTGTCCGCAACGCCGCGGGCCTGTTCGACCTCTCCCACATGGGCGAAGTCTGGGTCAGCGGTCCGGACGCGGCCGGGTTCCTCGACTACGCCCTGGTCGGGAAGCTGTCGGCGATCGCCGTTGGCAAGGCCAAGTACTCGCTGATCTGCAACACCGACGGCGGCATCATCGACGACCTCATCACCTACCGTCGCGCTGAGGACAGGTACCTCGTGGTCCCCAATGCGGGCAACGCCAAGGTAGTCGCCGCGGCCCTCGCTGAGCGGGCCGGTTCCGGAAAGGACGGCGGATTCGACGTCACCGTCCAGGACGCCTCTGCGGAGACCTCGCTGATCGCCGTCCAGGGCCCCAACGCAGAAGCCATTCTGCTGACCCTTGTCCCATCCGAGCAGCATGTCCTGGTCACCGACCTGAAGTACTACGCCGCGGTCGAGGTCCAGATCAAGGGACAGGATCTGCTTCTCGCCCGCACCGGCTACACCGGCGAGGACGGCTTCGAGATCTACATCCCGAACGAGGATGCGGCAGGTCTATGGGAAGCCTTGCTTGAAGCGGGCGAAGAATACGGCCTCATTCCCGCCGGCCTCGCGTCCCGCGACTCCCTCCGTCTCGAGGCCGGCATGCCACTCTACGGCAACGAGCTCTCCCGCTACGTCAACGCCTACGCCGCCGGACTGGGCCCCGTTGTCTCGCTCACCAAGGAAAGCGACTTTGTGGGCAAGGAGGCGCTGACGGCGATCAAGGCTGCCGGCGTCGGATCGTCCATCGGCCAAAAGCTTGTGGGACTCAAGGGCACGGGGCGCAGGGCAGCCCGGGCCCATTACTCCGTCCTCAAGAACGGAACGCTCATCGGTGAGGTGACCTCGGGCCAGCCGAGCCCGACGCTCGGTTACCCGGTCGCCCTGGCATATGTCGCCGTCGAGAACTCAGAACCTGGCACGATCGTCGACGTCGAACTCCGCGGCAAGACGGAACCGTTCGAAGTCGTCGCGCTGCCGTTCTACAAGCGCCAAAAGTAAGTCCCCTCGGGTCGCCGTTGGCCCTTCCGGGCCGGGGTAAACAAGTTTTACGAACGAGAAGAAAGAAGGATTTGAGATGAGCAAAGTAGTTGCTGAACTGAAGTATTCGGCTGAGCACGAGTGGGTTGCTTCAGATGGCGCCGGGCCCGCGGGCATTGGCATTTCCGCTGTCGCCGCCGACGCGCTGGGCGACATCGTGTACGTGGACCTGCCCGAGGTCGGGTCGACGGTGACTGCGGGGGAGACCTGCGGCGAGGTTGAGTCGACCAAGTCGGTCTCGGGCCTGTACGCGCCGGTGACGGGCGAGGTCACCGAAATCAACCCTGCCGTCGTCGATGACCCCGCGCTGATCAACAGCGATCCGTACGGCGCCGGCTGGCTCTTCAAGGTGGCGGTCGCTGAAGAAGGCCCGCTGCTCTCGGCGCAGGAGTACGCGTCCAAGAACGGCGGCGAACTGTGAGCCCCTTGACGGGGATTGCCCCCTTTGAGCAGGTCGTTTCCCGGAGTCTGGACGCGGACCTGTCCGTGCTGGATCCGGAGATCGCCGCGAAGATCGACGCCGAACTCAGCCGGCAGCGTGACGGTTTGGAGATGATCGCCTCGGAGAACCACACCGCGAGGGCTGTGATGCAGGCGCAGGGTTCGGTGCTGACGAACAAGTACGCCGAGGGCTACCCGGGCAAGCGTTACTACGGCGGCTGCGAGCATGTTGACG
>NZ_JBFTZL010000280.1:0-3270 GCF_056406825.1 Arthrobacter sp. P1_A5
CCTCAGCATCCACGGCCTGGCGATACTGCTCGTCCTGGCTGCCGGCACCATACTGGCCGGCATTGTCGGCGCGCTGCTGGCCGTGCCGATCACCGCCGTCACGTGGACGGTCGTGAAGACATGGACCGGCAAGGACCCGCTGCCCGGACTTGAGCCGCCCGGTCCGGAGCTGGCCGGACCTGAGATGTCCGGACCGGAGCTGCCCGGACCGGAGCCGCGGTAGGCTCGCCGTTCCGGACGCGGCCTGCAGCTGGCCGCCGCAAAGGGGGCCCGGCACTACAATTGACCGGTTCCCAGGACTTGCTCCTGCCCGGCACACGCCCGGCCACCAACAGAAAGATCCGATGCAGACCACTTCTGACCACGCCGTCCCGGCGCAAGTTGACCTGAAGCAGGCCGACCGCCCGGACCGCAAGCCCCTGGTCCGCTGGCTACTGGCCAACCAGGTCGCACCCGCCGGCCCCGAAGCCGAGGAAGATCACAAGCCCAACGCCTGGTGGAAAGTCATGTGCCTGACCGGCGTCGACTATTTCTCAACCCTGTCCTACCTTCCCGGTATCGCCGCCCTGGCCGCCGGTGCCCTGTCGCCGCTGGCCACCCTGCTCATTGTGGCCCTGACCCTGCTGGGCATGCTGCCCATGTACCGCCGGGTCGCGCAGGAGAGCCCGCACGGGCAGGGCTCGGTTGCCATGCTGGAGAAGCTGCTTCCGTTCTGGCGCGGCAAGTTCTTCGTGCTGCTGCTGCTCGGGTTCGTGGCGACCTCGTGGATCATCACCATCACCCTCTCCGGAGCCGACGCGACGGTGCACCTGCTCGAGAACCCGATCGTCCCGGCGGGATTGAAAGGCAGTGCCGTGATCATCACGGTGATCCTGCTGCTGATCCTGGGCGGGGTGTTCCTGCTCGGCTTCAATGAGGCCGTGGGCGTCGCCATTCCGCTTGTGGCCGTCTACCTGCTCCTGAACGCCGTCGTCGTCGCCGCCGGGTTCATGCACGTCTTCTCCGATCCGTCCCTGATCGCCGGCTGGACCGACCGGCTGCTCGCCAGCGCCGGCGGCGGCCCCATGGACCTGATCGGCCCGGCCGTCATCGCCTTCCCCTTGCTGGTCCTGGGCCTGTCCGGGTTCGAGACCGGCGTCTCGATGATGCCGCTGATCAAGGCCACCGGCGACAGCCCCGAGCAGGTCATGGCGTCCCGGGTCAGGAACACCCGCAAGCTGCTCACCACGGCGGCGGCCATCATGAGCGTCTACCTGATGTCCACCAGCTTCCTCACCACGGTCATGATCCCGGCCAAGGAGTTCGAGGAGGGCGGACAGGCCAACGGCCGCGCCCTGGCGTTCCTCGCCCACGACCTGTTCGGCGCCGGGTTCGGCACCGTATACGACATTTCCAGCGCCCTGATCCTCTGGTTCGCCGGAGCCTCCGCCATGGCCGGGCTCATCAACATCGTGCCCCGGTACCTGCCGGCCTACGGCATGGCGCCGGAATGGGGCCGGGCCGTCCGCCCGGTCGTGATCGTCTACACCGTGCTGAGCGTCGGCATCACCATCGCCTTCAACGCCGACGTCAACGCCCAGGCAGGTGCCTACGCCACCGGCATCCTGGCCATGATGGTTTCCGGAGCCGTCGCCGTGACAGTCTCCGCGATCCGCCGGCACAGCCGCGCCGGCACCATCGGCTTCGGTGCGCTGACCCTGGTCCTGCTGTACGCGCTGGCCGCCAATGTCATCGAAAAGCCCGACGGCATTGCGATCTCGGCTTTCTTCATCGCCGGCATCATCGTCGTCTCGCTCATCTCCCGGGTCCAGCGCACCACCGAACTGCGGCTGGAAACCATCGAGTTCGACGAGGCGGCCCGGCAGTTCATCACCGATTCGATTGCCTTCGACGGGCAACTGAACGTCATCGCCAACAAACGCCAGGCCGGTGACAAGGCTGAGTACGCGGACAAAGAGTACGAACAGCGCGGGCTGAATCCCGTCCCGGGCCCGGCGGATGTCATCTTCCTGGAAGTGGAAATCTCCGATCCTTCGGCGTTCAGCCACACGCTCCGGGTCGAAGGCATCGAAGTGGAGGGCTACCGGGTCCTGCGGGTGAAGTCCCCGGCCGTGCCGAACGCGATCGCGGCGGTCCTGCTGGCCATGCGCGACTCGACCGGCACGAAGCCCCAGTGCTACTTCGAGTGGTCGGAGGGCAACCCCGTCGGCCACCTCATGCGGTACCTGTTCCTGGGTGAGGGCGACACCGCGCCGCTGGTGCGCGAAATCCTCCGCGAGACAGAGCCCGACCAGGCACTCCGGCCCGCCATCCACGTGGGCTAGGCAAGGCGAACTCTCACCACAACAATCAGCCCCGCCGGGATTTGAGCAGTTCAGATTCCGGCGGGGCTCTCCGTGTCCTGCGACCCGTATCTGCTCTCACACCCGGTACCCGGGCCTCAGACGTTGGCTGATTTCCCCCACGGGCCGATCTGGTCCAGGGTGTATCCGTCCGGGTATGCCACGACGTTCATCTTTCCCGGCACAAATATGGGCTCCGTCGGCAACGGACGCAGCCTGGCCTTGAGGGAGCGGAACCGCAGCACCGCATTGAACGGCACGCGCAGCACTGCCGGGGCAGGTTTCAGGCCCAGGGCCACAGCGACCTGGGTTTTGTCCATCATCAGCGCCAGGATGGTCGGGGTGAACCGGCGAAGCAGGGCGGGGATACGGCTGGCGAAGGCCGCGACGGTCGCATTGAACAGCATCGAACCCTCGGGGCTCGGGCCCATGTTCCGGTCCTCGTATTCGTCCAGGAACCGCTCCGCCTCCGCGAAGGTGGCCGGGATGCCCTCGAGCCCCATCTGCCGGCCCAGTTCGGCGTAGAAGTCCGTGGCGGCCCGCTTCTCCAGCTCCGTCAGCCGGCGCCAGCCGTGACGTTCGGTCCAGCGCAGCGGCAGCACAAGCAAGGTCATGAGGACGTAGACGAAGTCGTCCGGGGTACCGGGCACCCCCTTGTGGACCCGGCGGAGCAGGTTGATCATGGCCTGGCTGCGTTCGTGCTCGAACCCGTTGGCGATGATCTCGTGGAGGACGATGCCGGTGTCGTAGGAGCKCTTCATCGGCCGGGATTTCATCTCCCCGGTCGCCGCCAGGGTCCTTGCTGTGGAGGGGATGGCGAAGTTGCGGTAGTAGGCGACGAAGAAGCCCGAATGGATTTCAGACTTGAAATCGAAGAGGACCATGTTCCGGTAGATCCCGTACATGTCCGTACCGCTCGGGCGTGTTC
>NZ_JBFTZL010000281.1:0-3211 GCF_056406825.1 Arthrobacter sp. P1_A5
GCGGCGCGCAGCTGCAGACCGGCGTCGAGCTCCTCCTCCACCAGTGCGCCGTGGCTCGCGGCGAAGCGGTCCACCCAGCCCGGCAGCCGCGCCCCGGAGACGAACGCCACACGGGTGTCGGGTGTTGTCATGGCGCGGGTCTCCGTTACGAGGGTGTCTGGGCAGGGGGGAACTAGAAGTAGCCTATCTATGTGGATGATCTCTTTGGCGCAGGGCGGGACGGCGGCGCCGCTATCGAGGATGAGGGCGACGCTGACCAGACCGGCGAGAGCCGCCGGGTCTCCCCGCGCAGCCCGCTCGCCGTCCGGATGCGGCCTCGGACACTTGATGACGTGGTGGGCCAGCAGCACCTCCTCGGCCACGGCTCGCCGCTGCGCCAGCTCGCCGCAGGCACGGACGCCACCGGCCCCGCGGGTCCCAGTTCGCTGATCCTCTGGGGCCCTCCGGGTACCGGCAAAACCACGCTCGCGCACGTCATCGCCAAGGGCCCAGGGCGGAAGTTCGTCGAGCTCTCCGCCATCACTGCCGGCGTCAAGGACGTCCGCCGCGTCATGGACGAAGCCCTCACCGCCCGTGACCTGTTCAAAACCACCACTGTGCTGTTCCTGGATGAGATCCACCGCTTCAACAAGGCCCAGCAGGACGCCCTATTGCCCGGCGTCGAAAACCGCTGGGTGGTCCTGGTCGCCGCGACCACCGAAAACCCCTCCTTCTCCGTCGTTTCCCCGCTGCTATCGCGCTCCCTGCTGTTGACGCTCAAACCGCTCACCGACGCCGATGTCGAGGGCCTTCTCCTGCGGGCCGCAACGGATGACCGCGGGCTCGGCGGCAAAGTGGAACTCAGCGACGAGGCCCTGGCACACCTCGTCCGGCTCTCCGGCGGGGATGCCCGCCGTGCGCTGACCGCGCTTGAGGCGGCGGCCGGCGTCGCGTTCGGGGACGCGGACGACGCCGACGCAGTCGTAGCCGGCACAGCCAGCGGGGCGCCCGAGGCGGCCCCGGTGAAGATCGAGCTCAAACACACCGAACGCGCCCTGGATGTTGCCTCCGTCCGCTACGACCGGGCCGGGGACCAGCATTACGACGTCGCCAGCGCGTTCATCAAGTCGATCCGGGGTTCCGACGTCGACGCCGCGCTGCACTACCTGGCCCGGATGCTGGAGGCGGGCGAGGACCCCCGGTTCGTGGCCCGCAGGATCGTGATCTCGGCGGCTGAGGACGTCGGCATGGCTGACCCGACTGCGCTGCAGACCGCCGTCGCGGCGGCCCAGGCCGTACAGCTGATCGGCATGCCGGAAGGCCGCATCATCCTCGCCGAAGCCGTGGTGCATCTGGCCACCGCGCCGAAGTCCAACGCCGCGTACATGGGCATTAACCAGGCGATCGCCGACGTCCGCGCCGGGCTCGGGAACGGCATCCCCGCCCACCTTCGCGACGCCCACTACCCGGGCTCGAAACAGCTCGGCCACGGCAAGGGCTACAAATACGCCCACGATGCCCCGCACGCCGTCGCCACGCAGCAATACCCGCCGGACGACCTCGTCGGGCGCAACTACTACGAACCCACCGGCAACGGGGCCGAACGCGACATCGCCACCCGGCTCGAGCGGCTTCGGAAGATCATCCGCGGCACCTGAAAGGCACGTGGGCGGCAAGTGAACGCCCGTGACCTGCGGCTGGTCGGCGGCGCCCGGTGGCGCCGGAATCCGCCGTTGACATAGGGGCCAAGAGGTCTAACGTGGAATTACGGCGGCATGGATCTGCTGACCGTCCGTGCGGCGCAGGGGACAGCGCGGTCACATCGCTGGCTCCCTCGTTCCGGACCCCGGAACGGCAGCCGGCTTCGCTCCATCCCAGCTCATCCAGCGCGAGCGTTCCCGTCCCGTCCCCGGCAGGTGTCCCATGAGTATCAACTTCGTTACAGCCATGGCAGTGAAGTCCTTCGATGTGCCGGACAAGAAACGGTGCCCGGACAAGGCCGAATTCGACCTCTGCACAGTGAACGACTACTCGGTGGCCCGGCTGATCCTGGGCCCGGGCTGGCGGTGGTCGGAGAACACCAGACCCTACGAGCGGACCGACGTCTGCCTGCACCACCATCTCGGCTTCTGCATCTCCGGTGAAATGGAAGTCGAAACGGCCGAAGGGCTGCGCTCCACGATCCACGCCAACGACACCTACGCGATTCCGCCGGGACACGACGAATGGGTGGTGGGCCCGAAACCGTTCGTGGCCGTGGAATTCCTGGGCGCGGCGTCCTTCGGGCGCAGCGGTGTCCGGGGAGCGCACGCCAGAATCTGACTTCGGTCCGCCGGCCGGATCTGGTAGGCTGGACCGTTGTCTGGCAAGGCACGGACGCACAATCCATGGAAACTTCGGTTCGATGAGGGTTGCCCTGTGCCCAGTAGCAAAAGGCAGCGGTTGGCCGATGCTCTCCATCGTGGAGGCCAGTAACACTGACACACCGCAGATATTGGAAGGACACAAGTGGCTAACAACACTCGTGCTCGCCGTACCGCACGCCTTTCGCGTGCACTCGGCATCGCTCTGACCCCTAAGGCCGCCAAGTACATGGAGCGCCGCCCGTACGGCCCCGGTGAGCATGGCCGTGCCCGCAAGAAGCAGGACTCCGACTACGCCGTACGTCTGCGCGAAAAGCAGCGTCTGCGCGCCCAGTACGGCATCCGCGAAGCCCAGATGACCCGTGCCTTCGAAGAAGCACGCCGCACCAAGGGCCTGACCGGTGAAAACCTGATCGAACTGCTCGAAATGCGTCTCGACGCCCTCGTGCTGCGTGCCGGCTTCGCCCGCACCATCGCCCAGGCCCGCCAGCTGGTTGTGCACCGCCACATCCTCGTTGACGGCATCCGCGTTGACCGCCCGTCTTTCCGCGTCGGCGAGGGCCAGCTGGTCCACGTTCACAGCCGCAGCGAGACCATGCCTCCGTTCCAGGTAGCAGCAGCCGGCGCTCACCGCGACGTCCTGCCGATCGTTCCGGCTTACCTGGACGTCAAGCTTGACGCCCTGCAGGCCCGCCTGGTGCGTCGCCCCAAGCGCTCCGAGATCCCCGTGACCTGCGAAGAGCAGCTCGTCGTGGAATTCTACGCACGCTAATTCAAAAGGCATCACCTACAAAGAAGCCCGTGGCAAGCGCCGCGGGCTTCTTTGTATGTAAGGTACTTGGGGGAGTTCCCCGGGAGCCGGTTCCGCC
>NZ_JBFTZL010000282.1:0-3204 GCF_056406825.1 Arthrobacter sp. P1_A5
CTTCGAACTGGGGCAGCACGTAGCGGCTGCTCGGCAGGTTGCCGGCAGTCGAACCGAAGTTGTAGTTCATGTTCATTGCTCCTGAATTCATTGCTGTCTACCTGCCGGTCAGTTCTCGGTGGCTGTCGCAGCGCCGCCGCTGTTCCCGGAGCCGTTGGCGTTGGTTCCGCCGCCGCCTGCCACGGATCCGGCATGTGCCGCGATCTTGTCGAAGAAGCCGTATTCGAGGGCTTCCGGGGCCGTGAACCACTTGTCGCGGTCGTTGTCCTTGAGGATGGTGTCCACACTCTGGCCGGTCTGGTCGGCGGTCAGCTCGGCCATGACCTTCTTCATGTGCAGGATCAGCTCGGCCTGGATCTTGATGTCCGACGCCGTGCCGCCGATGCCGCCGGAGGGCTGGTGCATGAGGATGCGGGCGTTGGGGGTGGCGTAGCGCTTGCCCTTGGTGCCGGAGGAGAGCAGGAACTGGCCCATGGACGCGGCGAGGCCGGTGGCAACCGTGACAACATCGTTCGGGATGAACTGCATGGTGTCATAGATGGCCATGCCGGCGGTGACGGAGCCGCCGGGTGAGTTGATGTAAAGGTAGATGTCCCTTTCAGGATTCTCCGCCGAGAGCAGCAGCAGCTGGGAGCAGATGGCGTTGGCGTTATCGTCGCGGACCTCGGAGCCGAGCCAGATGATGCGCTCTTTCAGCAGGCGGTTGTAAATGTAGTTATCCTGGGCTGCCGGATCGACCGTGGCCATCCGGGGTGCCCCTGCTTGCTGTGACATATGTACTTACCTCTCGCTGGCGACGGTGACGCCACTGGACGACATCACTGAACTTTCCTACAGCGACACTAACCGTTTTCACGCCCGCTTTGTTCGCTGGCGCCGGGCTGTTCGCTGACGGCGCACGATTGCCGGGACCCCGCGCGCCGGGTCCTGGTGGCGGGCCCTTCCCGGCTCCCGGACAGACCGTGCAGGCCGGGCATGGCTGCAGACGGGGGCTTAAAACATTCGGCCCCCGGATCGGTGATCCGGGGGCCGACTGTTCTACGTCTCAGTGACTGCTAGAACTTCACTGCTGCGGGGTCATCGCTCGGCGTGGCCTCGGTGCTGGCTTCTGCCGAAGCTGCTTCGTCCTCAACGGTCTCGGCGGCCGGGGCGGCTTCGTCGCCGGGGCGGACGAAGTCGCTCAGGTCAACCTTGTTGCCCTCGGAGTCGGTGACCTCGGCCTGGCCCAGCACGACGGCCAGTGCCTTGCGGCGGCGGACCTCGGAAACCATCATGGGCACCTGGCCGCTCTGATCGATGATCTGGGCGAACTGGTTCGGGTCCATGCCGTACTGGCTGGCGGTGGTGACGATGTAGTCGATCAGCTCGTTCTGGCTGACGTTGACTTCTTCCTTCTCCGCGATGGCGTCGAGGATGATCTCGTTCTGGAAGGCGCGCTCGGTGTTGGCCTTGACCTCGGCGCGGTGCTCCTCGGTGTCGTGCTCGCCTTCACCGTGGGCGTTTTCGGCGTTGAAGTGCTGCTCGAGCTGCTCTTCGACGATCGACGCCGGGACGGGAACCTCGACGAGCTCAACGAGCTTGTCCAGGACCTTGTCGCGGGCCTCRACGCCCTGGTCAACAACCTTGGACTCGGCGGCCTGCTTGGCCAGGTCCTCACGGAGTTCCGCGAGGGTGTCGAACTCGCTGGCGAGTTGGGCGAAGTCGTCGTCGGCGACGGGGAGCTCGCGCTCCTTGACGGCCTTGACGGTGACCTTGACCTGAGCGGACTCGCCGGCGTGCTCGCCGCCGACCAGCGTGGTGTCAAAGATGGCGTCCTCGTCGGCGCTGAGGCCGGTGACGGCCTCGTCGAGGCCTTCGAGCATGGTGCCGGCGCCAACCTGGTAGGACAGGCCGGAAGCGGAGTCAACATCGGCGCCGTCGATCGAGGCTGCGATGTCGATCGTCAGGAAGTCGCCATCGGCGGCCGGGCGGTCCACGGACTTCAGCGTGCCGAAGCGGCCGCGGAGCTCGTCCAGGGCCTTGTCGACGTCGGCGTCGGAGGACTCGGCGGCGGCGACCTCAACCTTGATGCCTGCGTAGTCGGGCAGTTCGATCTCGGGGCGGATGTCAACCTCGGCGTGGAACTTGAGCTCGCCGTCGGTGGCGGACGGGTCCGGAACCTCGGTGATCTCGACCTCGGGACGGCTCAGGGGGCGGATGCCGGTTTCCTGCACGGCGGCCTGGTACCAGCCGTTGAGGCCTTCGTTGATGGCCGTCTCCAGGACGTAGCCGCGGCCAACGCGCTGGTCAATGAGCTTGGAGGGGACCTTGCCCTTGCGGAAACCGGGGACCTGGATCTGCGAAGCAACAGTCTTGTATGCCTCTGCGATGCTGGGCTTCAATTCCTCAAAGGGGACCTCAACATTGAGCTTGACCCGCGTGGGGGTGAGGTTCTCGACAGCGCTCTTCACAGTCTAAGTACTCCTGGTGTGGGKGGTATGGGGTTCTGCATTGCCACGTGCTGGCAGTGCTTGCAGAGTCGGGGTGACAGGATTTGAACCTGCGACTTCCTGCTCCCAAAGCAGGCGCTCTAGCCAAGCTGAGCTACACCCCGTAAGTGCACAGAACAGTCTACGGTCATACTGTGCCGATTTGCACATTTGACACCGGGGCCTTGAATTGGGTTTAGTTGTATCCGGCTTGAACAGCCGCCCGGAAGTTTTACTGGGAGTTCCAGTGAGATCCCCGGGGACGTAGCTYAATGGTARAGCCYCAGTCTTCCAAACTGRYTACGCGGGTTCGATTCCCGTCGTCCCCTCAGAAATATGACGAAAAAAGCCCCTCTCCGGAGGGGCTTTTTTCGTTCCCTCCAGGCCCCGGCGGCCGGAGCTTGGAAGGGTTGGCTTTGGAAGGGCAGGCGTACCGGCTCAGGCCTGCTGGCAGGCCGGGCACCAATAGAGCTTCCTGGCGCCGAGCTCGGTCAGCGCCACCGGCGTTCCGCAGTCCCTGCAGCCGAGTCCGTGGCGCCGGTAGACGAAGTGGGCCTCCTCCGGGGCCGGCAGGACACCGCGGGATACGCCGGCTCCGGCCCCGTTCCAGTACTGCGGCGGCGTCGTGATGATCCGGCCGTCCCGGACGCCGTCGGTCATCATGTCTGCGGTGTCGTCCCAGAGCCGGCGGGCCGCGTCCGGTGTCAGTTCGGCGCCGGGCAGCCAGGGGTTGAGC
>NZ_JBFTZL010000283.1:0-3195 GCF_056406825.1 Arthrobacter sp. P1_A5
CCCAGCAACCGGGTCAAGCCGCTGGTCGATGCCGAGCGCAAGCGCCTTGCGCGCATCCTGCCCAACGTCACCATCCACGTGATCGAAAGCGGCCGCGGCGAGGGCCAGGTGCCGCTCAGCCAGATCGCCCGGAAGATGAACAAGCTCAAGGGCGAACTGACCAAGACTGAGGTCAGCGCCGTGTCGAAGCGCATTTCCTCGCTCGGCGGCCGYCTGCCCATCCCGAAGGGCATCGATCCCTACAAGGCCCGTCCCACCCGCGGACGCTAGGCGGGCGGCAGTACCGCACCGCATGACGGAATTGCCCGCAGTACAGATTCGCCCCGGTTCACGGCCACCTCAGGCCGCCAGCCGGGGCGTTTCTTATACTGCCCGACGTCGGCCCGCCCGGCGCCGGGTCACCGGACCCGGGACAACGGACGCAAGGTACCGGATAGAGCAACACCGGACGCCACGAAAACGGACGCAAGAACTTAGGAGATACGCATGAAACTTCCCTCGACCGCCACGATGATCCGCATTTTCCGGGGACTGGCGATCGCCGAAGCGTTCAGCTGGGCCGCTCTGTTGCTCGGCATGGTGCTCAAATGGATCACCCGGACGACGGAACTCGGCGTGGAGATTGCCGGTCCGATCCACGGGGCGTTCTTCATCGGCTACGGGATTGCGGCACTGAGCCTGTGGGCAATGCTGCGCTGGCCGTTCCGGGTTGCCTTGCTCGCCGGGCTCTCCGCCGTTTTCCCCTTCGCGACGGTGTGGTTTGAGCGCTGGGCCGGCCGCCACGGATACCTGACGGAACGGTCCGGAGAGGCTGCGCCGACGCCGGCCCAGGAGACCGCGGGAGTCTAGCTCCGCCCAGGACCTCGGGTTTCTGTGCGCCCCGGCACCATCGCTGTGCCCATCTGACGCACATGGCCGCTATGCGGGGAAGTTAGCGGCCGTTCGTGGCAAGCGGACGAGGGCCCGCCGCGCCCCGGCACCATCGCTGCGCCCATCTGACGCACATGGCCGCAATGCCGGGGAAGTTAGCGGCCATTCGTGGCAAACGGACGAAGGCCCGCCGCGCCCCGTTGCCTGGCACCGCCGTCGTGCATCCGGCCGTGGATTGCTACGTCCGGACGAGCACCGTATTCATCGCCTTGTCGTGGAGGCCGCGCTGGTCCGGGTCGAAGATGACGGCCGGGATAACGAGGCACAGCAGCAGGGTGCGCACCAGGGCCGCGAGTGGACCCGCCGGGCCGCCGCCCAGCCGGACCACGTGAATCCCCACGATCCGGTGGCCGATGCCGTAGCCGAGGGTGCCGATCAGCAGGATCTGCTCGATGGCAAACACGGCAAGCGTCGCCCAGGAGTCGCCGCCAAAGGCGAAATTGCTGATCAACAGCGCGATGCCCCAGTCAATGCAGATCGCCAGGATGCGCCGGCCGGCACGGGCGATCGATCCTGCCCCGGACTCGGGCAGCCCGAGCCGCTCCCCCGGGTATCTGGAGATGCCGGATGTGTCTGGCCCGGTGAGCCATGAACCGATGTCTTTGCGATCAACCACCCTCCAAGCTTATCGGCTCTGGCCTGTCCACAGTGTGGACGGTAGGGTGTCACACTGTGGACCAGATAGGCCACAGTGTGGACTGGCGACTAGCGTTTACGTGTCAGGACATTCTGTAACCTCCCCGAAACAAGGCGGACACTGCGGGGAAATCCCTTGTCCTTAGGGTGGTAACAGTTGCTAGCGACTGCGAAGCGGGGAAGCTTTTTTGCCTTCTCCGCCGTTGGACTGCGCTGGACAAATGTGCCTGACGGCCAGATCTTTCATATGCGTAAGGAGCATAGATGTTCAAGACTGCGGACGAAGTCCTCAAGTTCATCAAGGACGAAGACATCAAATTCGTCGATATCCGCTTCACCGATCTCCCGGGCGTTCAGCAGCACTTCAACGTGCCTGCCAAGAGCGTTGACGCCGACTTCTTCGTCAACGGCCAGCTTTTCGACGGATCTTCGATCCGCGGCTTCCAGGGCATCGCCGAGTCTGACATGCAGCTCATCCCGGACGTCACGACGGCGTTCATCGACACGTTCCGCATGGAGAAGACCCTTGCGCTGAACTTCTCGATCGTGAACCCGCGTACCGGTGACCCGTACCACCGCGATCCCCGCGGCGTGGCCGAGAAGGCGGAGGCCTACCTGGCTTCGACCGGCATTGCCGACACCGCTTTCTTCGCTCCCGAGGCCGAGTTCTTCGTCTTCGACAACGTCCAGTACCAGTCCTCCCCGCAGGGCAGCTTCTACAAGATCGACTCCGAGGAAGCACACTGGAACTCGGGCCGTGAGGAAGAGGGCGGAAACCTCGGCTACAAGACCCCGGTCAAGGGCGGATACTTCCCGGTCTCCCCCACCGACAAGCAGGCCGACCTGCGCGACGCCATGTGTGTTGCCCTGGACGATGCCGGCCTTGAGGTCGAGCGCAGCCACCACGAAGTCGGCTCCGCCGGCCAGGCTGAAATCAACTACAAGTTCACCACCCTGACCCACGCGGCTGATGACCTGCAGAAGTTCAAGTACGTCATCAAGAACACCGCCGATGCCTGGGGCAAGTCCGTGACCTTCATGCCGAARCCGRTCTTCGGYGACAACGGCTCGGGCATGCACTGCCACCAGTCGCTGTGGACCGGCGGCGAGCCGCTGTTCTACGATGAAAAGGGCTACGCCGGCCTGTCCGACACCGCCCGCTGGTACATCGGTGGCCTGCTGAAGCACTCCTCCGCTGTCCTGGCCTTCACCAACCCGACGGTGAACTCCTACCGCCGCCTGGTCAAGGGTTTCGAAGCCCCGGTCAACATGGTTTACTCGCAGGGCAACCGCTCCGCCGGTATCCGTATCCCGATCACGGGCTCCAACCCGAAGGCCAAGCGCATCGAGTTCCGCGCGCCGGACCCCTCCTCCAACCCGTACCTGGCGTTCGCTGCCCAGCTGATGGCCGGCATCGACGGCATCCGTAACCGGATCGAACCCCCGGCTCCGATCGACAAGGACCTCTACGAGCTCCCGGCCGAGGAAGCCAAGGACATCCCCAAGGCTCCGGGCACCCTCGAGGAGGCCCTGGATGCACTGGCCGAGGACAACGAGTTCCTGCAGGCCGGCGGCGTCTTCACCCAGGACCTGATCGACACCTGGATCGAGTACAAGTACGAGAACGAG
>NZ_JBFTZL010000284.1:0-3170 GCF_056406825.1 Arthrobacter sp. P1_A5
CCGTGGTGCTGGCCGCTTTCGCCGGGACGTACGGGATCAGCAGGCTCTTCCGGCTGCCGCCCCGCGTGGCGCTGCTGGTGGCCACGGGATTCGCCATCTGCGGGGCGTCAGCGATCGGGGCGATGGCCGCCGTGCGCAGAATCCGGCAGGAGGAAACCGTGCTGCCGGTGGCGCTCGTGACCTTGTGCGGCACGCTGGCGATCGGTGTGCTGCCGTTGCTCGCGCGGCCGCTGGGCCTGGGTCCGGAGATCTTCGGGGCGTGGACCGGCGCCTCCGTGCACGACGTCGGGCAGGTGGTCGCCACCGCCCAGACCGCCGGTACCGCGGCGCTGGCCGTCGCCGTCGTCGTCAAACTCACCCGGGTGATCCTGCTGGCGCCGATGGTCGCCGCCGCGGGCTTCCATCACCGGCTGGGCACCGCAGCCGACGGCGCCAAGCGCCCCCCGGTGGTCCCGCTGTTCGTCATCGGATTCGTGGCCCTGGCGGGCCTGCGCACCACCGGGTGGCTCTCCCCCGCGGCCCTGGACGCGGCCGCCACCGTCCAGGACCTGCTGCTCGGCATGGCGCTCTTCGGGCTGGGCTCCGCCGTCCGGGTGGGCCAGCTGCTGCACACCGGCGCACGCGCGCTGCTGGCCGCGCTGGCGTCCTGGCTGCTGATCGCCCTGCTCGGGCTGGCGGCCGCCTTCCTGATGTTCCCGCCGGCGTGACCGGGCACACACGCTCCCGTGATTAGATAGCGGGGTGTCAAACCAGAATCTGAGCCGCGACGAGGCCGCGGACCGCGCCGCCCTCATCACCACTCACAGCTATGATGTCTCCCTTGACGTCCGGCAGGCGGCCGACCCGAACGTCGCCGGCTACACGAGCCGCAGCATCATCTCCTTCTCGGCCAGCGAACCCGGGGCGACGACCTTCGTGGATTTCATCGCCGGCAGCGTGCACAGCGTCTTCCTCAACGGCAAGGGACTCGCCGTCGCCGACGTCGTGGACGGTTCCCGGATCCGGCTCGAGAACCTGCAGCCGGAGAACCAGGTCACCATCACGGGAACGGCCCTGTACAGCACCTCCGGTGAGGGCATGCACCGCTTCGTCGATCCCGCCGACGGCCAGTGCTACCTCTACACGCAGTATGAACCCGCCGACGCCCGCCGGGTGTTCGCGAACTTCGAACAGCCGGACCTGAAGGCCGAGTTCACCTTCCACGTCATGGCCCCTTCCGACTGGCAGGTGTCCTCCAACGGCGCCGAGGTGCTGCGCACCCAACTGACGAGTGATCCCGCCACGAGCCGCTGGGACTTCGCGCCCACCAAGGCGATGTCCACCTACATCACCACCGTCCTCGCCGGACCGTACTTCAAGGCCGAGGACGCCTGGCGCGGCACGCTCGCCGACGGCACCGTTCTGGACGTACCGCTGGCGCTCTACTGCCGCGCCTCCATGGCCGCATCCTTCGACACCGACGCCCTGTTCCGCCTCACCAGGAACGGGCTGTCCTTCTTCAACGAACTCTTTGATTTCCCCTACCCGTGGGGCAAATACGAGCAGGCGTTCGTCCCCGAGTACAACCTCGGCGCCATGGAAAACCCGGGCCTGGTGACCTTCACCGAAAGCTACGTCTTCACCTCCCGGGCCGCCGATTCGCAGTACCAGGCCCGCGCCAACACGCTCCTGCACGAGATGGCGCACATGTGGTTCGGGGACCTCGTCACCATGAAGTGGTGGGATGATTTGTGGCTCAAGGAATCCTTCGCGGATTACATGGGCACCCTCGGCGTGGACCGGACCACGGACTGGGACACGGCCTGGGTGAACTTCGCCAACAACCGCAAGGCGTGGGCGTACGTCCAGGACCAGCTGCCCACCACCCACCCGATCGTCGCCGATATCCCGGACCTGGAAGCCGCGAAGCAGAACTTTGACGGCATCACCTACGCCAAGGGCGCTTCGGTGCTTAAGCAGCTGGTGGCCTACGTCGGGTTCGAGGCCTTCATCGCCGGGTCCCGCCAGTACTTCCGGGACCACGCCTACGGCAACACCACTCTCGCCGAACTGCTGGCCGCCCTGAGCGCGGCGTCCGGCCGCGACCTCAGCGAATGGGCCCGCCAATGGCTCCAGACCTCCGGCATCTCCACCCTGTCCAGCGAGATCACCGAATCCACCGAAGTCAGCAGCGCGCTCAGCTCCGTCACCGTCCTGCAGGATGCCGTGGATCCCACCACCGGCCGGCAGGAGCCCCGCCCGCACCGGCTGCGGATCGGCCTCTACGATTTCGACGACGCCGGCGCCCTGGTCCGCACGGACAGTGTCGAGACCGATGTGCGCGGCGCCCGGACCGACGTGACCGCGCTGGCCGGCAAACCGCGGCCTGCGCTGCTGCTGGTCAATGACGAGGACCTCAGCTACGCCAAGGTCCGGCTGGACCCGCATTCCGAGGCCACTGTCCGCGGCTCCCTGGACAAGCTGGAGGACCCCATGGCGCGGGCGCTGTGCTGGACGGCGCTGTGGGACTCGGCCCGGGATGCCATTACACCGGCCGCACTCTATGTCGACGCCGTCGAGCGCTTCGGGCCCGCGGAGCCGGGCATCGGCGTCCTCCTCAACGTGCTGGGCAACGCCTCGACGGCGGTGGAACGGTACGTGCCCCGGGGCCAGCGCGATGCCGTGCGCCACGGCTTCCTCACCACAGCCGCCGAACAGCTGCAGGCGGCAGCCCCGGGTTCCGACCAGCAATTGGCCTGGGCCCGGACCCTTGCCGCAACCAGCCGCTACGACGCCGGCCGGCTGGACCTGCTCCGGGGCATCCTGGACGGCAGCACGGTAATCGAAGGCCTCGCCGTGGACGCCGAACTGCGCTGGAATCTCTGGCATGCCCTGGCGGCCAACGGCCAGGCCTCGCAGGAGCAGCTCGACCAGGAACTCGCCCGGGACAACACGGCGGCAGGCAAGTCCGGGCACGCCACGGCCCTCGCCGCGCGCCCCGAGGCAGCCGTCAAGGCGGCCGCCTGGGAGGCCGCCGTCCACGGCACCGGCCTGTCCAACCAGCTCCTCGGCGCCACGATTGCCGGGTTCAACACCGGCGCGGCCTCCCTGCTGGCCGGGTTCATCGACCCGTACTTCGAATCCCTCGAGGACGTCTGGGCGGACCGGAGCATCGAGATCGCCAGCCGGAT
>NZ_JBFTZL010000285.1:0-3169 GCF_056406825.1 Arthrobacter sp. P1_A5
GCGAGACCTACGCGTGGCTTCGGGAGCATGAACCGGACACCTGGCCGTATCCGGCTACGCCCGGGCCGGGAAGCGGTAGCGCAGTTCCACGATGCCCCTGCCCAGGGTGCGGGAAGATGTCAACTCGAGCGGCGGCGTCGGGCCCGCCATGGGCAGCAACTGCTTGCCGCCGCCCAGGACCACCGGAATGACCGAGACAATCAGTTCGTCCAGCAGCCCGGCGTCAGCGAACTGCGCTGCGAGCACGCCTCCACCCACAACCCACACGTWCCGGCCGCCCGCCGCTTCTTTGAGGTCGTCCACGAACTCGCCTACGGCCCCGCGCACAAACGTGACATCCGCGCCCTTCGGGGCGGCGTGCTCGTGGCGGGTGAAGACCCAGGAAGGTGTGCCCGGATACGGCCAGGTGTCCGGTTCATGCTCCCGAAGCCACGCGTAGGTCTCGCCGCCCATGACGATGCAGCCGACGCCGGCCATGAACGCGTCATAGCTGTCCTGTCCGCCCTCAAAGCCGTCGAACTGCAGCAGCCAGGCCAGATTGTCGTCGGCAGTGGCGATGAACCCGTCGAGTGAGGACGCCACGAAGTACTGGAAGCTCACCATGGCCCCAGCCTAGCCACTGCGGTGGCCGGTGTCCCATCCCCTTGACGCACGGTCAGCCGACCCCCACGCGGCGGCCGGAAACGCACGGGCAACCGGACCCGGATGCGGGCAGCGGCTTACTTGTGGAAGTAAGGAATGATCAGGTAGAGCCCGAAGAGGATGGCGGCGCCGCACAAAGCGAAGCACGTGTAAGCGAGCGGTCGCGTCCAGGCCGCCGGGGAGGACCGGGTGTCCCCCGCGATGGCCGTGAGCCGGACGCCGAGGGAGTAGAGAACTACCACGGTTACAGCGGACACAAGCGTGGCACTCGCCACGCTGAACAGTTCCAGCCATTTCATCGCTGGGCACCGCCGTTCTTGATCGACTTGGTGGCGGACTTTTTCTTGCGGAACTGCACGGCCTGGCCGACTTCCTCGATCTCGACGGCGTTGTTGCTGCCCACGGGCGACTTCCGTGAGCGCACAAACATATAGGCCACTGCGGCGGTGCCGGCAGTTGCCGCTATGATCACGCCTACGACCCCGGTCTGCACGAGCAGAGCCGTCAGCGCGCCCATGATTCCAGCGGCCGGCAGCGTGAACAGCCAGCCGATGGCAATCCGACCGGCGGTTCCCCACCGCACCGTAGTGCCGCGCCGTCCCATGCCGGAGCCCACGACCGAGCCGGAGGCCACCTGCGTGGTGGACAGGGCAAAGCCCAGGTGCGAGGACGCCAGGATGGCTGTGGCGGTGCTGGTCTCGGCGGCAAAGCCTTGGGCGGGCTTCACTTCGGTGAGTCCCGAGCCCATGGTGCGGATGATCCGCCACCCGCCGGAATACGTGCCGATCGCGATGGCGAAGGCACAGGCGGTGATAACCCACCACTCCGGACCAGAGCCGGCAGGCTGGAGGCCGGCGGAGATCAGGACCAGTGTGATGATGCCCATCGTCTTCTGGGCGTCGTTGGTGCCGTGGGCCAAAGCCACGAGGCTGGACGTGAAAACTTGACCGGCCCGGAATCCGCCGCGCTTCTGCGTGAGCTTGTCCCCGGTTTCGGGGTCATGGCGGGCGGTCAGGGCGTACGCCAGCCGTGTGCACAAGTAGGCTACGCCGCCCGCGATGACCGGGGCGAACACCGCGGGGAGAATAATCTTTTGGAGGATTGACTCGAAGTTGATCGCGTGGATGCCGATACCGGCAATCGCGGCCCCGATCAGGCCGCCGAACAGCGCGTGGGAGGAACTGGACGGCAGGCCCTTGAGCCAGGTGATCATGTTCCAGAGAATGGCGCCCATCAGCCCGGCGAAGATGATGTCTGGGGTGATCTGGACCCCGTCCGAGCCTTCCTTGATGATGCCGCCCGAGACGGTCTTGGCGACTTCCGTGGAAAGGAACGCTCCCACGAGGTTCAGCACCGCCGCGAGGGCAACTGCTGTTTTCGGTTTGATGGCGCCGGTTGCGATGGGGGTAGCCATGGCGTTCGCGGTGTCATGAAATCCGTTGGTGAAGTCGAAGAACAGCGCCAGCGATATCACTAGCGCCACCATTACGGTGATTTCCACCTGTTGCCCAATCTGAAGTGTTCACGGTCGGCAGTTCCACATCCCCGTTGCTGCATGGCCACCACGTCCATTCGATGCCTGATCAGATGAATTCGGTGGCGCTAACGCGATTTGAAACCTTATCGATGGTACGTGGGAAAGACGGCTGGGCAAAACATGCCAGAAGTCCCTAAATTTAGTCCTCCTGTGCGGCACGGGCCTTCACCGCGGCGGTGCGATGCCGGTCACAGCTGGCACCGCCCGGCTCCACCGGAAAAGGCCCAGCTCAGACGGCCCGGCGGACGTCAGGCGCCGGGCCCGCGCCGAGCATCGAAGCGATCCTGTCCTCCAGCGCCGCGAGCGTCGCCTCGGGCAGCACGATGAGCCCGTCGAGTTCCCGGCGGGCGCGGCGGTAGGCCGTCTGCCGCTCGGCGGGAGTTGCGGCCGCGTCCGATGCGATCCTCAGGAGCTTCCGGGCGGTCTCGAGCCGCTGGCGTTCGGGACCGGTGAACTTGCTGTCCCTAATCCGTTTGGCTTCCCGTTCGGCGACGTCGAATGCGAGCTCAAAGCTGGTCACGGCCGACCGGTACTCCGCAAGCCGCGCGGCAGTCCTGACTTCCGCCGGGGCGGCGGGGCGCAGCCCGTCGGCCTCGCGTTTGGCCCGGAGGAAGGCCACGGTGAGGGGCTCCCGGACATCCGTCATGACCGGGTAGTCGATCAGCTTCCCCACGTCGAGTTCGTAGTCCAGCCAGCGCTTGTTGACGGTATCGTGCGCCTTCATGAGGGCCAGMACGTCGGCCTGGCTGGCCTGCTCTGCCTGCGCCGCCTGGTTCTTGAGCGTGTAAAGCTCCACGCGCCGGCGGTGCCGGCGTTCGGCGGCTTTGGAYCAGGACMGCGCCCACCCGCCGGCCAGTCCGCTCAGGGGAAAGACGAGCCACCAAAAGTGCGTGATGAAATTGAAGAAGGGGTCCACGGCATCATCCTCCCATCCGTTGGCGGCGCCGGAAAGCCCCCTCCAAAAGGGCGCTCTCCAGCCAGTTCCGGGAC
>NZ_JBFTZL010000286.1:0-3117 GCF_056406825.1 Arthrobacter sp. P1_A5
GCGCGGACGAGCCTTGCGGACCAGCGCGGACGAGCCTTGCGGACCACAACCGGCCGACGGCGGTCAGCGCCACGCCTGCGGCCAACGCCGCCAGGCCCCAAGGATTTCCCAGCAGTGTGGCTACCGGGTCCACGCCGAGCAACAGGCCGAGGCCCAGGCCCGACAGGGGCAGCCAGGTCAGCAGACGAACGGTTGCGCGGGGCCCCGCCAAGGCCGTCTGCCGAGCCGCCTCGGCGTCGTCCTCCGTTTCAAGGTGGGCGGCAAAGCGCGCCAGGACATCGGCCAGGGGGCAACCGCTGGCTTCAGCGGTGTCAAAACATGCGGCGAGCTCGCCCCACACGCGCACGTCGCGGCGGGCCCGGATGCCGACGGCACCCCCGGTGACCGTGATGACGGCGCCCGCACCGGCAGAAACCGCGGAGACCTCGCGGCGGATGGCCGCGGCCACGGAGGACCCGCGCCGGGCGGCGGCACGCGCGGCTGCGAGGATCCTGCGGGACTCCGGGCCGAGGACCGTTCCGGCGCCGTTTGCGCCGCGGGGCTGGCCGGCGCTGTGAACTGCCGCCTGGGCCGCCGGCCCGTCCCGCGCGGCGTCACCGCCGTAGAGGGCCCACAGTTCATCCCACAGCCGGGCGGGGATGCGCCCTCCCTTCAGCAGCGCGGCCAACTGTTGGACCAGGACTGTCATGGGGACGGCCCCGGCATCGGCGGATCCCCCGCCGCGCCAACGGGTCATGCCCCCGACGGCTCGTCCTGGGCGTGATCCCGGCGACCCGTAGGCCGCGGGAGCTCGCGTGCCCGCGGCGTGCAAGGCCCTGCAGGTACGATGGCCGGCCGCGCGCGGGGTGGGAAAGGCCAACCACACGGCCAGGACCGAAACGACGATGAGGAAGACGGTCATCGCCGCGGCCAGGGCTGGAGGGATTCGCGGCCGGAACCCGGCGTCCGTCCTGCCGGCGGGGCCGCCTGCAGTTCGGAGGGGTCCGCCCCGGCCAACCCGGGATCCAGGCCGAGACGGCGCGCCAGCAGCGGCCAGGCTCCGCCGAAGCGGAGCTCGCGCTGTTGGATCTCCAGTGCGGCGGCGACAACCAGGCCCGAGTCTTGGACCTCCATGATTCCAACGCTCGCCACTTGGYGGCCCGATTCAGTCCGCTCGACGTGCACGACGACGTCGATGGCGCTGGCGACCTGCAGCCGTACAGCGTCCTGGCCCATGCCGGCGAGCGCGCCGAGGGCCGCCAGCCGGGCAGGCACAGCCGCCGCCTCATTCGCGTGGATGGTCCCGCCGCCTCCGGTGTGTCCGGTGTTCATCGCCGAGAGCAGCTCGCGGACCTCGGCGCCGCGGCATTCGCCCACCACCAGCCGGTCCGGCCGCATCCTGAGGGCCTGGCGGACCAGTTCGCCCAAGTCGACGGCACCACCGCCTTCCAGGTTTCCGTGCCGGGATTCCAGCGAGACGACGTGCGGGTGGACGGGATTCAATTCTGCGGCGTCCTCAATCAGGACGAGTCTCTCCCCGGGGTGGCACAATCCCAGCAGCGTCGCCAGTAACGTGGTCTTCCCCGAACCGGTGGCCCCGCTGATGAGGAAGCTCAGCCTGGCCGCCACCATGCGTTCGAGTACTGACTGGACCAGGCTCCCGGGCGTCCCGGCCCCGAACATGCCGGCGCGCTTCAGCTCTGGCATGGAGAAGACCGTGGCCCGGCGGATCCGCACGCTCAGGAGTGTCCCGGCCGTGGAAATGGGCGGCAGCACCGCGTGCACCCGGTAGCCGCCGTCGAGCCGGACATCGACGCATGGCGAACCGTCGTCCAGGCGGCGGCCACCGGCTGCCACCAGCCTCGCGGCAAGGGCGCGGATCTGCGGTTCCCCGGAGAAGACGACCGGCACCTTTTCCAGACCGCTGCCGCGGTCCAACCAGACCGAGTCCGGCCCGTTGACAAAGATGTCTGTCACGGCGGGATCGCGGGTGAGGGGTTGCAGGGGGCCCAGGCCGTTCAATTCCGCGCTGATGCTCTCCACTGCGGCCAGGGCGCCGGCCGTGCCGAGCAACCGCCCGCTCGCCTGGACCGCAGCCGCGACCCTTGAGGGGGTCACCGGGGAGGCATCGGCCATGACGGACTCGCGCACGGACTCCAGCAGCGTCTGGTCGAGAAATCCCTGCGAGCGGCGGCGACCCGGTGCCCGCCGGGCCGGACGTTCCGGTCCGGCCGGTTCTGCGGCCGCGTGGGCACTCATGAGTCGCCTCCGCCGTTCAGCTCAAGGAGTCCGGCCGCGAACCGGCGGACGGCGCGGTGCCGGCCGGTTTCGAGAAGGCGGCCGAGTTCCGTTGCCCCGGCCAGATCCCTGATGTCCGGCATGATGCCCTGAAGGACAAGCCCCACGGAGCCGGCGATCAGCGGCGCATCCAAAGCGGCGCCGCGACTGGCCCGGACCACGAGCGCAGTGTCCACGGGTGGAAGCTCCTGCAGCAGCCAGGCCGTGGCGACGGCGGCCCGCAGCCGGGCGGGCGCCACGACGATGATCCGGTCGCATTCGCCGGCGAAGGCCCGCAAAGCTTCCCGTTCCCGGCCGATATCCAGCACCACCAATTCGCAACCGCGGCGGGCGGCGTCAAGAACCGCGGCCACGGTGGTCGCGTCCACCCCGGCGGCTTTGTCACGGGTTCCCGGCCACGATAGGAAGGAGAATCCACCGGCGATCGGCAGCGACTCCTCCAGCTGGGCGGGGTCGATACTGCCGCTCACCCCGGCCAGATCCGGCCAGCGGAGCCCGTGGGTTTCCTCGGCGGCCAGCGCCAGTTCCAGGCCCCCGCCCCGGGGGTCGCCGTCGATCAGCAGCACCCGGATCCCGGCCCCGGCGGCGGCCTGCGCGATCCAGATGGCGGCGGTCGTGGCCCCGGCACCGCCGCAGCCGCCGGTGAGACCCAGCACCAGTCCGCCGGCTTCCGGGGCGCGGGACCGGCTCAGGTATTCCGCCAGCCAGGCGGCCGCGTCCGGCAACACCGCGACGCGTTCGGCCCCGACGGCGGCGGCCAGATGCCATAACCCTTCCCCGTCACCTTCGAGGCCGATCATCACAGCCGGGGGCCTCCGCCGGGGCGGCAACCCGCGGATG
>NZ_JBFTZL010000287.1:0-3047 GCF_056406825.1 Arthrobacter sp. P1_A5
GCACACGGCGGCCGCGGCGGCCGGGGGGCTGTCCGTGGCCCCCGGCGTCGCCCGGGGCCGGCCCGGTGACGCGCCGGAGGGCGGGCACGCCAAAGTCCTGGCCGAGGTCCAGTCCGCCACGGTGGGGCAGCAGGTGGACTTGATGCTGCAGACCTCGGACAACTACCTCGCCGAGGTGATGGGACGGATGACCGCCCTCGGCGTCGGCCGGCCCGGCAGCAGCGACGACGCCATTGCCGCCGTGCTGCAGCAGGTCAAGGACATGGGCGTTCCCACTGACTCGCTCCGGGCCGCGGACGTCTCCGGCCTGGCCCTGGCCAACAGGGTCTCGGCCCGGCAGCTCACGGACGTGGTCCGGGGCATGACCTCGGGCACAGACCCCCGGCTGCGCGCCGCCCTGAGCGGGTTCCCGGTCGCCGGGCTCACCGGCACCCTGGGGGACCGCTACACGGATGCGGCCTCGGCCGCGGGCGCCGGGCTGGTCCGCGCCAAGACGGGCACACTGAACACAGTCATTGCGCTTAGCGGTTCCGTGGTCGACGCCGACGGCCGGCTCCTGGTCTTTTCCTTCGTCGGCAACGGGCTGACCCCCGGCGCCGCGAACAAAGCCGCGCTGGACCGCTCCGCCGCCGTCCTCGCCGGCTGCGGCTGCCGCTGACGGCGCGGGCCGGCCGGGACCCCGCGCAGGTCTGCTCTTCGCGCCGGTCTGGCCCTTCGGCCGGAGGTCCCGGAGCCCGGCCGGTTCGCCGGTCAGCGAAAATTAAGGCGCATTGTCGGGGCCCTGTGATCTGATGGACCCCATGGAGTCCTCTGCAAGCGAGACATCAAGCGAGACATCACCCAAGACGCCGAGTGCGGCATCGGTCCAGGTCCCGGATCTCATCAACTGGGAGCTCGCCGCGTCCACGGCAGCCCGGCTGACGCCGGCGGGCCCCGTCCTGGGCAGCGCCGAGATCGGCGCCGCCGTCGAAAATCTGCGGCTCATGGCGGACATTTCCGTGCCGCACGTCCACCACATCACCGGCCTGGACGCCGCCCGGGACCTGCGTGACTCCGAGGTCCTCGTCGTGGACCGGGCCTCATGGGCCAAGGCCAACACGCAGAGCTTCGCCGTCATGCTCAAGCCCGCCATGGGAAAGATGCTGGAGGGCCGCGGTTCCATCAGCCCCGGCGCTGCCGGGGTCAGCGCGGCCATCACCGGCAGCCAGCTCGGCGCCATCCTGGCCTTCCTTTCGAGCAAAGTCCTGGGCCAGTACGATCCCTTCTCAGCGCTGGCCGAAAACTCCACGGCCCCCGCTTCCGGACGGCTGCTGCTCGTAGCGCCGAACATCATCTCCGTGGAACGCGAACTGAAAGTCGAACCCGCGGACTTCCGGCTCTGGGTCTGCCTCCACGAACAAACCCACCGGGTGCAGTTCGCCGCCGCACCGTGGCTGCGGCACCACATGCTCCAGGAGATCGAAAACCTCAGCGGACTGTTGCTGGGCAATGTCGATTCCCTGATGGAACGGGCCTCGGCGGCCGCGAAATCGCTGAAGGACCGCGCGGCACCCGGCGCCGCGCCCGGACGCGGCGCCATCCTGGACCTGCTCCAGAACCCGGAGGAAAAGGCGGCCCTGTCCCGCCTGACTGCCCTCATGAGCCTGCTCGAGGGTCACGCCAATGTGGTCATGGACGCCGTGGACGCCAGCATCGTTCCCTCGGTGAAGACCATCCGGCAACGTTTCAACGACCGCGGCCAGGACCGCGGCATGATCGAGAAATTCATCCGCAACCTGCTCGGCCTCGACGCCAAGATGCGCCAGTACAGTGACGGCGCCAAGTTCGTCCGGGAAGTGGTGGCCGCCGCCGGCATGGGAGGCTTCAACAGAGTCTGGGAGTCCGCGGACCACCTCCCCAGCGAACCCGAGATCCACGACTCCCGGCTGTGGCTCGACCGGATGGGCCTCTAGCCGCCATGACTGCCCCCGACGGCGCCGGTTCGACCTCGATTTCCAGCGGACGACGCCGGCCCGGCCGCCTCGCGCCGGTCGTCGGCACGGCACGAAAAATGCTGCAGGACGCCCTCGCCGCGGCCGGCTACCCGGACCGCGTCCTGGTTGCCTGCAGCGGCGGCCCGGACTCGCTGGCTCTCGCCGCCGTCGCCGCCTATTTCGGGCGCCGGGGCCACGTGGACGGCCATCCTGTCTCTGTCGGCGCCGTCGTCGTGGACCACCAGCTGCAGCCGGGCTCGGCCGCGGTCGCGGCCACCACGGCCCGGACCCTCGAGGAGCTCGGGCTCTCTCCCGTGACGATCAGGACTGTCGACGTCGCCTCCAGCGGCGCGGGCCCCGAGGCCGCCGCCCGGGACGCCCGCCATGCGGCCCTTGAGGCCGCCGCGGACGAGGCAGGTGCAGCCGCGATCCTGCTCGGCCACACCCTCGATGACCAGGCCGAACAAGTGCTCCTGGGCCTGGCGCGCGGGTCGGGCACCCGGTCCCTCGCCGGGATGCGGCCGGCCCGCGGCCGGCTGCTGCGCCCGTTCCTGGGCCTGCGGCGCGCGGACACCCTGGAGATCTGCCGGGTGGAGGACCTGGAGCCCTGGCACGACCCGTCCAACACCGATCCCGTGTACGCGCGTTCCCGGACCCGGGTTGAGGTGCTGCCCCTGCTGGAGGACAAGCTTGGCCCCGGCGTTGCCGAATCGCTCGCCCGCACGGCCGCGATCCTGCAGCTCGACGCCGATTATCTGGAGGACGTGGCGAACGACACGTTCGAGCGGCTGCGCCAGCAGACAGGGGAGGAGATCAGCCTTCCGGAGGCCGGGCTGAGGGATCTTGCCCCGGCCGTGAGGTTCCGGGTGATCGCCAAGGCCGCCGCCGCCGTCGGCGGTCAGCAGCCCAGCTACCAGCGGCTGCTCGCGGCGGAAGCGCTCCTGCGCCGGCAGGGATCGGCCGGCCCGGTGGAGCTTCCCGGCGGGGTCAGCGTCTTCCGGCTCTCGCTCGCGCAGCTCCTTGCGGCGGAGCCGTCCGCCGCCGGTGTTCCCCGCGAAGCCGCCCGCTGTGGGA